>NZ_JBSFMM010000269.1:0-13510 GCF_053599555.1 Streptomyces sp. NPDC000941 | reverse complement strand
CGATGTCCCGTGAGGCACGCGCCATGGCGGAGGAACTGCGGGCGCCGCCCCCGCCGCGCCGCCGCCCGCGCCGCAGGCCCCGCAGCCCGCGCCCGCGCAGGGCTTCGCGCCGCCGCCCGGCAGTACGCCCCCTCCGGCGGCCCCCACCGCGCCGCAGGTGCACGCGGCGCCGACCATCGCCGCACCGATCATTCCCCCCGGCCAGGTGCCGCCCCCAGGTCAGGTGCCGCCGCCCGGACAGGTGCCGCCTCCGGGCCAGCCCGCCCAGTTCCCCGGCCAGCAGCCGCAGTTCGGCCAGACCCCGGGCCAGGCGCCTCCCGCCCCGGCCCCGTACGGTCAGCCGGGCCAGCCCGCCCCGTATCCCGGCGTCCAGCCGGGCCAGCCGCCGATGAGCCCGTACGGCCAGCCGGGCCAGCCCGCCCCGTACCCCGGTGCCGCCCAGCCCGGTCAGCCCGGTCCGTACGGTCAGCCGCAGGGCGCCGCCGCACCCGGTGTCCAGGCCGCGCTCGCCAAGTACCGCGAGGCGCCCACCGGCCAGCGCTGGACGCCGCAGAACCCCCGGCTCATCCGGGCCGACCTCGGCGTCGGCGGTCAGCCGATCCTGGCCCGCCAGGGCACGATGGTGCTCTACCAGGGCAAGGTCGACTTCAGCTACAAGGGCGCCGGTTTCCGCGGCCGGATCGTCGGTAACGCGACGGGCCAGGAGATGCAGCTGATGCGCTGCTCCGGCCAGGGCCAGGTCTTCCTCGCGGAGAACGCCGCCGAACTTCACCCGATCGAGCTCCAGGGCGACGCCATCTGTGTGTCCGCCGAGAGCGTGCTCGCCTTCGACGAGGGGCTGCACCACGAGGTGCGCCGGATCGAGGGCCACGGAATCCCCGGCGGCGCGCTGTTCACCATGCAGTTCCAGGGCACCGGGACCGTCATCGTGAAGACCCTGGGCACGCCTGTCGTACTGCCGGTCACCCCCACGACCTTCGCCGATGCCAATGCCATCGTCGCCTGGTCCGCCGCCTCGCAGGTGATCATCTCCAGCCAGGTGCGGCTGCGCCGCAACGCTTACCCCGGCCACAGCGGCGAGACCGTGAACCTCCAGTTCCGCGGTGCGCCCGGCAACTTCATCGTCGTCCAGCCCTACGAGGTCTAAAGGGACCGCCATGGACCAGCAACTGATCACCGGTTACGCGCCGGCCCCGGTCTCCGCCCGGATGGAGAACCACGGCAGCAGCATGCTCAAGGTCGCCATGCAGAGCGGCCAGGACCTCTTCGCCCGCACCGGCTCGATGGTCGCGTACGAGGGCTTCGTCCAGTACGAGCCCAACCCGCCCGCGGTGCGCCAGATGGCCTCCCAGTGGCTCACCGGGGAGGGCGCCCCGCTCATGAAGTGCAGCGGCGACGGCCTGCTCTACCTCGCCGACTACGGCGCGGACGTCGTCTGCGTCAACCTCAACGGCGACTCGCTGTCGGTGAACGGGACCAATCTGCTCGCCTTCGACGCCCACCTCCAGTGGGGCGTCGAGCGGGTCAAGGGCATCGCCAAGTTCGCCGGGCAGGGCCTGTTCAACGTGGGCGTCTCCGGCACCGGCTGGGTCGCCCTGACCTCCCGGGGCACCCCCATCGTCGTCGACTGCGGCCGCGGCGAGGACGAGACGTACGTGGACCCGGACGCGCTCGTCGCCTGGTCCACCAACCTCAAGGTGAAGGGGAAGCGCAGCTTCAAGGCGTCGTCCCTGATCGGCCGGGGCAGCGGCGAGGCCTATCAGCTCGGTTTCTCCGGGCAGGGCTTCGTCGTCGTCCAGCCCAGCGAGGACAGCACTGACCGGCTCCGGGCGCGGGGCTGAGGGGGAGCGAAGACATCATGCAGAGCCCGCTTTTCGGCCTCACCGAGGCCCAGTCCCAGGACCGCTACTCGCTGCAGAACCCGCAGCTGCTGCGGGTCTCCCTCAGCGGCCACGAGGACGTACTGGCCCGCAAGGGCACCATGGTCGCCTACCAAGGGCTGATCGAGTTCGACGGCGAATACCAGACGCAGGGGCAGCAGCGCGCCCGGGCCCGCACCGGGGAGGCGCTGGACCTGATGCGCTGCTCCGGCCAAGGCACGGTCTACCTGGCCAACCTGGCCCAGCACGTCCATGTCGTGGATGTGGACCACGAGGGGCTGACCGTCGACAGCTCCTATGTGCTCGCGCTCGACTCCACCCTGCACTGGGAGTCGATCGCGGTGGACAGCCAGTACGGCATCTCCGGCTCGGGGAAGTACAACCTCAACATCTCCGGCCAGGGCAAGGTGGCCCTGATGACCTCGGGTCAGCCGCTGATGATGCAGGTCACCCCCGACAAGTACGTCAACGTGGACGCGGACGCCATCGTCGCCTGGTCCACCTCGCTGCGGGTCCAGATGCAGGCGCAGACGCACTCCAGCGGGGTGTGGCGGCGCCGCGGCAATACGGGGGAGGGCTGGGAGCTCAGCTTCCTCGGCCAAGGCTATGCGCTGGTGCAGCCCAGCGAGCTGCTGCCGCCGCAGAACGCGGTGGTCGGCGGCGGGGCGGCCGCTCAGTTCGGCATGGGCCAGCAGGGCGCCCGTGGGCAGAACCAGGGCAACATCTTCAGCAACTGACGGCGGGCGAAACATCGACCGCAGCCGACGCCCCGGGCACGACGGCCCGGGGCGGCCCCGGGCGTACCGTACCCGCGCGCCTCCCTCACACCAGCGCGCGGGTACGGGTCAGCAGGCGGCGCACCGACTCGTCGGCCACGCCCGCCACCTCGTCATAGCCGAACCAGCGCAGGTCCAGCGACTCCTCGCTGATCGCCGCCACCGCGTCCCGCGGGGCCAGCGCCGCGTACTGCACATCGAGGTGCCAGGCGCACGGCGTCAGATGGCGGTCGAGATTCACCGGGCCGGCCGGCAGCAGCGTCAGCCCCTCGATTCCCGACTCCTCGGTGGCCTCGCGCAGCGCCGCGTCCGCCAAGGTGGCGTCCCCGGGCTCGCAGTGGCCGCCCATCTGGAGCCACATCTTCAGCTTGCGGTGGAGCGTCAGCAGAACGCGCCCCTGGGACGGGTCGATCACCAGCGCGCTGGCGGTGATGTGCCCGACCTGGCACGCCTTCCACATCCCGTCCGGATACGCGGCCAGATGGTCGCCGTAATCCAGCCGCAGCCGCTCCTGCCCTTCATCCGGCGCGGCCCACTCGCGCAGCACCCGCGCCGCGTCCTCGTGCAGGCTCACCGGCCGCTCTCGCCCTTCCCGCCGGCTTCCCCGCTGTCCTTGTCGTCGTCCTTAAGGTCGCTGTCGTCGTCCTTACGGTCGCTCTTGGCGTCCTTCGCGCCGCCCGCGGCCTCGCCGAGCATCTTGTCCAGCTCGGAGAAGTCCAGCTGCTCGCGGTGGACGAAGCCGTCCGGGTCGTCCAGGTCCTCGGCCGTCGGCAGCATGTCGGGGTGGGCCCACAGCCCGTCGCGCCCGTCCACGCCGCGGGCGTCGGTCAGCGAGGCCCACAGCCGCGAGGCGTCGCGCAGCCGGCGCGGCCGCAGCTCCAGGCCGATCAGCGTGGCGAAGGTCTGCTCGGCCGGGCCACCGCTCGCCCGGCGCCGCCGCAGCGTCTCGCGCAGGGCGTCGGCCGACGGCAGATGGGGCGCCGCGGCGGCGTGCACCACCGCGTCCACCCAGCCCTCGACGAGCGCCAGAGCGGTCTCCAGACGGGCCAGCGCGGCCTTCTGGGCCGGGGTGTCCTCCGGCTGGAACATGCCCTGCTGCAGGGCCTCCTGCAGCTGCTCGGGGTGGGTCGGGTCGAGCTGGCCGACCGCGTCCTCCAGCTTCGCGGTGTCGACCTTGATGCCCCGGGCGTACCCCTCGACCGCGCCGAACAGATGCGAGCGCAGCCACGGCACATGCGAGAACAGCCGCTGATGGGCGGCCTCGCGCAGCGCCAGATACAGCCGGACCTCGTCCTCGGGGACGCCGAGCCCGGAGCCGAACGCCGCGATGTTGATCGGGAGCAGCGCCGCCTTGCCCACGGGCCCCAGCGGCAGCCCGATGTCCGTGGAGCCGACGACCTCGCCGGCCAGCACGCCCACCGCCTGCCCGATCTGGGTGCCGAACATCGCGCCGCCCATCGAGCGCATCATCCCGAGCAGCGGGCCCGCCATGGCCTGCATCTCCTCGGGGAGCACATCGCCCATGGCCGCGCCGACCCGCTCGGCGACCGGGTCCACCAGGTCCTTCCACACCGGCAGCGTGGCCTCGACCCACTCGGCGCGGCTCCAGGCCACCGCGGAGCCCGAGCCCGAGGGCAGCGAGGTGACGCCGTCCAGCCACAGGTCGGCCAGGCGCAGGGCCTCCTGGACCGCCGCGCGCTCGGCCGGGCCGACGCTCGCGTCCTTGGTGCCGTCCGCGGTGCCGCGCGCCACCGTCTGCCGGGCGATGTCCTTGGCCATGTCCCAGTTCACCGGGCCGCCCTCATAGGAGAGCATCTGGCCCAGCTGCTGGAAGGCCGCGCCCAGGTCGCCCGGGTTCAGCGACCCGAACATCGCGGCGAACGGGTTCTCCCCGCCGCCACCGCCCGCGCCGAACCCGAACGGATTCGCGGGGCCCTGGCTGCCTCCGTGGCCGCCCTTCTGCTTGCCGTCGTCGCCGTCGTCCGGCTCCTCCGGCGGGAGGCCGAATCCGAATGGGGTGTCACTCACGGGTTCCCTCGGCTCGTAGGGCCGCCGGCCCGGCCGGCGGCGAATGCCCTTGCATCACCACCCAGCCTAGACACCTCGCCGGTTTGCGGGCTCAGTGCTTCGCTGATAGCGGGCCTGCGGCAGGATGGACGTCACCTGGTACGTATGCGTCAGTGCGCTGCGTACTGAAGACAACCGCTGGAGACGCCCGGTGAGTTCCCCAGACCGAGAAGTTCGCGCAGCGCGAAACGATCCGCCGCGCACCGCACGACGCCCTGTCGTCGCGGTCACCGGCGCCGCGTCGGGCGCCGGAGCCCTGCTCACGCAGCGGCTCGCCGAATCCGACGAGACCAAGCACGTCCTGGCCATCGACGAGCGCCGCGGCGATGTGACCGAGGCGCAGTGGCACGTCCTGGACGTGCGCGACCCGGCCATCGCCGACAAGCTGCGGGGCGTCGACGTCGTCGTCCACCTCGCCGTCGACCTCGACCTGGGCACCGACCCGGCCGCCCGTACGGCCTACAACGTGCGCGGCACCCAGACCGTCCTGACCGCCGCCGCGGCCGCCGGGGTGCGCCGCGTGGTGCTGTGCACCTCCGCGATGGTCTACGGGGCGCTGCCCGACAACGACGTACCGCTCGCCGAGGACGCGGAGCTGCGCGCCACGGCCGAGGCCACCGGCGTCGGCGACCTGCTGGAGATCGAACGGCTCGCCCAGCGCGCCCCCAGGGCCCACCCCGGCCTGAACGTCACCGTCGTACGCCCGGCCATCCTGGTCGGCGGCACGGACACGGCGCTCACCCGCTACTTCGAGTCGCCGCGCCTCCTGGTGGTCGCCGGCTCCCGCCCCACCTGGCAGTTCTGCCATATCGAGGACCTGGTCGGCGCGCTGGAGTACGCGGCCCTGGAGAAGGTCGAGGGCGAGCTGTCGGTCGGCTGCGACGGGTGGCTCGAACAGGAGGAGGTCGAGGAGCTGTCCGGCATCCGGCGCATGGAGCTGCCCTCGGCGGTCGCCCTGGGCGCGGCCTCCCGGCTGCACCGGCTGGGCCTGACCCCGTCCCCGGCGGGCGACCTGGCGTACACCATGCACCCCTGGGCGGTCAGCGGCAGCAGGCTGCACGAGGCGGGCTGGCGCCCGCGCTGGACGAACGAGGAGGTCCTTGCCGAACTGCTGGAGGAGGTCTCCGGCCGCCGTACGGTCGCGGGGCGCCGACTCGGCCGCAAGGACGCCACGACGCTGGGCGCCGCGGGGGCGACGGTGGCCCTGGTGGGCACCGCGGCGATCGTCCGCCGCGCCCGTAAGGCGCGCCGTAGGGCCTGAGCGGAAACGGGGTTCCGCCATCCGGCATTCCACGGAGTGAGCGCGTGGGGCACGATGGGGCGCATGGGACGTAGGTACGACCATCCGGGTGAGCTGGCGGCCGCCGATCCGATCCGCCTGCTCGCCATCCGTGACACCCCCCTGTCGGTCGACGAGGTGTTCGGGGCCGTCGGCGACCCCGCCGCCGGGGGCACCGCGCTGTTCGTCGGCACCGTGCGCGACCACGACGGAGGCACCGACGTGGGCGCCCTCGGCTATTCGGCCCACCCCACCGCCGAGGCGGAGCTGCGCCGGGTGGCCGAGAAGGTCGCGGCGGACTTCCCGGTGCGGGCGCTCGCCGCGGTGCACCGGGTCGGGGACCTCGCGGTCGGGGACCTGGCCGTGGTCGTGGCCGTGGCCTGCCCGCACCGCGCCGAGGCGTTCGCGGCCTGCCGCCGCCTGATCGACGACCTCAAGAGCGAGGTCCCCATCTGGAAGCACCAGACCTTCGCGGATGGTACGGAGGAATGGGTGGGCGCGTAGGGGGGTGTGTAGCACCTCGGGCGCCTGGCGCAAGGTGAGCGAGACACGCCGGGAGGGGGAGATGTCATGCGGATGGGTGTCCTCCGATTGCGTAACCCGCACCCTGCCCTGAGCGTTGAGCTGGCGGAGGATTAATCTGCTCATCTGTCAGTCGCGGTTGTGTCAGGGGACGGGAGGCCGCCGTGGGTGTGCTTCTGTGGTTGCTTATTCCGGTTCTCGCTGCGTTGGCCGCCGCGCTCTATACGGCATGGGCCTCGCGCACTCGTAAGACCGGGGATGTCGCCGAGCTCGCCGGGTACGCACGGTTCCGTGCGGCGATGGAGCGCGCGCATTCCGATTCGGATGCCGCCTAGCGGCCGTCGGCTCGTACGGACGGCCCGGGCGGTGGACTGACGGGCGTGTCCCGTACTGTCGTTCCATGCCACGCCGCACTGCGACGATGCTCGCTTCCCTTCTGACGCTGATCGTGCTGCTGTGCGCCGGGGCGCTGCTTCCGGCGCCGTACGCGGAGATGTCGCCGGGCCCGACGTACAACACCCTGGGCTCGCACGAGGGCGAGTGCGTGCTGCAGATCTCCGGGCACAAGGGCTGTGCGACCACCGGCGGGCAGTTGAACATGACGACGGTGAGCGTCACCGGCTCCCAGTACAAGATGAACCTCTTCGAGGCCGTCTACGGCTGGCTGGCCCACGACGACGTGGTGGTGCCGCACAGCACCCTCTACCCGGACGACAAGACCCCGGACGAGGTGAACCAGGAGAACGCCGAGGAGTTCACCCAGTCCCAGGAGGACGCCAAGGTGGCGGCGCTCAGGCAGCTGGGCAAGCAGGTCGACACCCACGTCATCGTGGGCGTCGTGCAGCGGGACAAGCCGGCCCAGGGCCGGCTGCACGCGGGCGATGTGATCAAGGAGGTGGACGGCTCGGCGGTGCGCGCCCCGGAGGACGTCGCCAAGCTGATCACGAAGCACAAGCCCGGCGAGAAGGTGACCTTCTCGATCATCCCGGCCAAGGACGCGGCCGCCGCGGAGAAGAAGAACCAGGAGGCCACGGCCCGGAAGTCGGTCACCGTCACCACCGAGAAGGCGGAGGACGGCCGGGCGATCGTCGGCATCCAGGCCGGGGTCGACTACACCTTCCCGCTGAAGATCGACATCAAGCTGGCCGATGTGGGCGGGCCGAGCGCCGGGCTGATGTTCGCGCTGGGGATCGTGGACAAGCTGTCGGCGGGCGATCTGACCGGCGGGAAGTTCATCGCCGGCACGGGCACCATCGACGACAAGGGCACCGTCGGCCCGATCGGCGGGATCCAGCTGAAGACCATCGGGGCGCGGAAGGCGGGCGCGGAGTACTTCCTCACGCCCCAGGAGAACTGCGCGGCGGCCGCGGCGGACAAGCCCGGCGGCCTCACGTTGGTCAAGGTGCACACCCTCAAGGGGGCGGTGAAGGCCCTGAAGCAGATCCGCGAAGGGGACACCGCCGCGCTGCCCAAGTGCGCCAAGAGCTGAACCGCACCACGAGCTGAACCGCACCAAGAGCTGAGCGGCGGCCCCCGCCCCGGCCACCCCGCGGAGGCGGACCGGGGGCCGCCCCCGCAACGGTCACCCGCCGGATGCGCAGGTCACCCGGCGGACCCGGCGGTCACCCGACAAACACAGCCATCACTCGGCGAAGGTGGCGGACAGCGCCTCCGCAAGACCCGGCACCAGGCCGGCGCCGGTGAGCACCTCGGTGGGCGAGTCCTTCTCGCGCAGCCGCACCGCCGCCTCGCGCCCCCCGTCCCGCAGCACCGCGACCGTCATACGGACCTCCTGGCGCTCCGGGTGCTTCGCGACCCATGCCGTCAGCTGCTGCTCGTTCAGGCCCTCGGGCATGGAGCCCTCGGCGGACGGCGGCAGCATCAGCCGCTCGACGGTCAGCGCGCAGCCGACCACCGCGTCGGGCCAGGCGATGGTGGCCAGGAACTCGTCCAGGGGGGTGTTGGCGGGCAGCTCGTCCTGCTCGATGGGGGTGAGAGAGGCGGCGGGGGCGTCTTCGATCTCCTCGTCGAGCCCGAGCTGGGCGGCGAGGCCCGGCTCCTGGGTGCGCAGCCGCGCGGTGTCGACGAGGGCGAAGAGGCGGGCCGGGCGGTCCCAGCCGAGCCCGGCGGCGTACTCGTCGATTTCGAGGACGGCACGGGTCAGCGGATTGGCGGAGAGCGGCCCGGAGGCGGGAGGAACGTTCGACATGCGTCATATCGTGCCCTGATCGGACCCGGAAACGGGAACTGAGTAAAGCCTGAGTAAGTTGCTCCATTGGGTCCTACTGCCCGGACCCGCTCAGTCGACAGCGAACTTCGAGGTGCGCACCTTGGCTTTCCAGATGCCGGACCGCGGCGGAGGCCCGACAGGGCCGCGGATCAGAGTCGGCCGACCGTCCCGGCGAGTCCGGACCCTGCTCATGACCTTGGGTGTGCTGGCCGTGCTGGCCATGCTCTTCGTCATGTTCGCGGGGTACTGGACGGACTGGCTCTGGTATCGCTCGGTCCATTACTCCTCGGTCTTCACCACCACCCTGTGGACCAAGATCGGGCTGTTCTTCGTCTTCGGCTTCCTGATGGCCCTGGCCGTCGGGATCAACATCTGGTTGGCGCACCGGCTACGGCCGCCGCTGAGCGCGATGTCGCTGGAGCAGCAGAGCCTGGACCGTTACCGCATGGGTATCGCCCCCTACAAGAAGTGGGTGCTGCTGGCGGTCACCGTGCTGGTCGGGCTGATCGCGGGCGCGTCCGCGTCCGGTCAGTGGCGGACGTGGCTGCTGTGGGTCAACGGGGTGCCGTTCCACCAGTACGATCCGCAGTTCCACAAGGACGTGTCGTTCTACGCCTTCGATCTGCCCTGGTACCGCTTCCTGCTGAGCTTCGGCTTCGCGGCGACGGTGCTCTCGCTGGTCGCCGCCGCGCTGGTGCACTACCTCTACGGGGGGCTGCGGGTCACCAGCCCGGGCGCCCGCGCGACGGGCGCGGCCACCGGCCATCTGTCGGTGCTGCTGGGCATTTTCGTCTCCCTCAAGGCCGTGGCGTACTGGCTCGACCGGTACGGCCTGGCGGTGAAGTCGAGCGACTTCAAGGCGACGAGCAACTGGACGGGCCTGCGCTATGTGGACGCCCACGCCTATTTGCCCGCGAAGACGATCCTCTTTTGCATCGCGGCGATCTGCGCGGTGCTTTTCTTCGCGACGCTGTGGCGGCGCACCTGGCAGCTGCCGGTCATCGGCTTCGGCCTGATGGTGCTGTCGGCGATCCTGATCGGCGGGCTCTACCCGGCGATCGTGCAGAAGTTCCAGGTCCAGCCCAATGAGCAGGCCAAGGAAGCGCCGTACATCGAGAAGAACATCGAGGCCACGCGCAAGGCGTACGGCCTCGACGAATCCGAGGTGTCGCCCTACGAGGGCGAGGCATCCAAGGACGCGAACCGCAAGCAGCTGCGCGCCGAGGCCGACAACACGGCGAGCCTGCGGCTGCTCGACCCGAATGTGGTGTCCCCGACCTTCCAGCAGCTTCAGAAGGTCAAGGACTACTACAGCTTCCCCCACACCTTGGACGTGGACCGCTACAAGACCCCGGACGGCAAGGAGCAGGACACCGTCATCGGTCTGCGCGAGCTGAACGCGGACGGCATCCCCGAGCACAACTGGATCAACGACCACTTCAAGTACACCCATGGGTACGGTGCGGTCGCGGCCAAGGGCACCACGACGTCCACGACACGGCGCGGCGCCCCGGACTTCATCGAGGACGACCTGCCCGCCAGGGGCCAGCTCCCGGATTACGAGCAGCGGATCTACTACGGCGAGAAGACCACTCAGTACTCGATCGTCGGCGGTCCGCAGAAGGAGCTGGACTACTCCAGCCGCGATGGTGAGAAGACCTACCGGTACCAGGGCGACAGCGGCGTCAAGCTGTCCAACCCGATCACCCGTGCCGCGTACGCGCTGACCTTCAGCGAGCCCCAGATCCTCTACTCCGGGGCCATAGGGGACGGTTCGCGGATCCTCTACAACCGCACGCCCAAGGAGCGCGTCGAGGCGGTCGCGCCGTGGCTGACCATCGACGGCGACGCCTATCCGGCGGTGGTCGACGGCCGGATCAAGTGGATAGTCGACGCCTACACGACGACGGACGGCTATCCGTACGCGTCCCGTACGACATTGGGCGACACGACCGCGGACTCGCTCAACGACCAGGACGGCGAGCGTTCTGTCGTCGCCCAGCAGAACAACGTCAACTACATCCGGAACTCGGTCAAGGCGACCGTCGACGCCTACGACGGCAAGGTCACGCTGTACGAGTGGGACACCAAGGACCCGGTGCTGAAGACCTGGAAGAAGGCGTTTCCGGGGACGGTCAAGCCGAAGAGCGCGATCAGCGACAGCCTGATGGAGCATCTGCGCTATCCGCAGGACCTGTTCAAGGTGCAGCGCGAACTGCTCACCCGCTACCACGTCACCAACCCGGTGACGTTCTACAGCGGCAGTGAGGTGTGGCAGGTGCCGGACGACCCGACCAACAAGGGCAACTCGGTCCCGCCGTACTACCTGAGCATGAAGATGCCGGACCAGAAGAAGCAGACCTTCTCCCTGACGACGACGCTCACGCCCAAGGGCCGGGACAACCTCGGCGCGTTCGTGGCGGTGGACGCGGACTCGGAGAGCGACAGCTACGGCAAGATCAGAATCCTGAAGCTGCCATCCGATACGGGTGTGCCAGGTCCACAGTTGGTGCAGGCCAACTTCAACTCCGATGACAAGATCGCCAATACGCTCAACATCCTCAAGAGAGGCGATTCGGAGATCGAGTACGGCAATCTGCTGACGGTCCCACTCGGGGGCGGCCTGCTGTACGTCGAACCGGTCTATCTGCGCGGCGCCAGTACCGACCTTCCGTTGCTGCGGCAAGTGCTGGTCAGCTACGGGAACAAGACCGCCCTCGAGAGCTCGCTCAGCAAGGCGCTGGACGTGGTCTTCGGCCAGAGCGAACCAACGGACTCCACGGACGACGGCCAGGACAACGGCGGCGGTGGCGGAGGCGGTGACGACACCACCAAGCCACCGACAGGTGACGCCACGGTCGCGCAGGCCCTGAAGGACGCCGCGGAGGCCTATCAGGACGCCCAGGACGCGCTCAAGAAGGACCCGCAGGACTGGACGGCCTACGGCAAGGCCCAGAAGGCCCTGAAGGACGCGCTGGACCGGGCCGCCAAGGCCGAGGCGGAGGCCGCCAAGAAGAAGGGCCAGAGCCAGGGCGCCGGACAGCAGGACCAGAAGCAGAGTCAATCCGCCGACAAGGCCGCCGACAAGGCCCGAAGAGAGGACACCTGAGGAAGCCCAGGCACCGCTCGGGTGAACACCCGAGCGGTGGCCACTCCGCGCCGTGGTAACGTAGAGGCACAACGACGCGGGGTGGAGCAGCTCGGTAGCTCGCTGGGCTCATAACCCAGAGGTCGCAGGTTCAAATCCTGTCCCCGCTACTGACAGACCAGGCCCGGATCCGAAAGGATCCGGGCCTCGTCGTGTGTCCACCGGGATGTCCACTCAAAGAATCGCGATACAAGCGTTTGGGTTGTCTCTCTGTGGGCATGTCGACAAAACGCTGAAGTGACCTCACCGGCTGCGGTATACCAAGGTGTACCCGGGTTGCAGGTGATGACACGATGGAATTTATGGGGGACAGGGTCAGTCTGTTGGAGACAGGGCGTTTTGTGCATACGCACGACGGTGCCGAGGACGAGGAGGAGACCCGGCACCGCCGGGCCGCCGAGTCCGGCGACATCGCGTCGATGAGCGCCCTGGGCTCGCTGTTGCTGCGCCGTGGCGATCTGGACGGCGCCGAGCCGCAGCTGCGCGCGGCCACCGCGGCGGGCGACCGCGCCGCGGCCAACAACCTCGGCGTCCTCCTGCACCAGCGCGGCTACGGCGACGAGGCGGCCGGCTGGTGGCGCATCGCCGCCGTCGCCGGATCCGCCGCCGCGGCCCACGCCCTCGGCCGCCATCACCGCGAGCGCGGGGACGAGCCCGCCGCCGAGTACTGGCTGCGCCAGTCCGCCGAGTCCGGGCACGCCCTGGGCGCGTACGCCCTCGCCGACCTGCTCGAGCACCGCAGCGACATCGGCGCCGAGCGCTGGTTCCGGTCCGCCGCCGAGCGCGGCCACCGCGAGGCCTCGTACCGGCTCGCCCGCATCCTCGACAAGCGCGAGGACGAGGCCGCCAGAGGGCGCGCCGGTCCCGGCGCCGAGTCGGAGGCCGAGAAGTGGTATCGGCAGGCCGCCGCGCGCGGCCACCGCCGGGCCGCCCTCCACCTCGGCACGCTGCTGGAGAAGCGCGGCGAGGTCAAAGAGGCCGGCCGCTGGTATCTGACGGCCGCCAAGGACGGCGAGGCCCGCGCCGCCTGCGCGCTCGGCTTCCTGCTGCGCGACGCGGGCGACACCGACAGCGCCGCCGTCTGGTGGCACCGCGCCGCCCAGGACGGCGACGGCAACGCGGCCAACGCGCTGGGCGCCCTGCACGCCGACCGCGGCGAGACCCAGACCGCTGAGCGCTGGTACCGCACCGCCCTGGACGCCGGGGACATCAACGGCGCGTACAACCTGGGGCTGCTCTGCGCCGAGCAGGGCCGCACCGCGCAGGCCGAGCAGTGGTACCGCCGCGCCGCCTACGCCGGGCACCGTGAGGCCGCCAACGCCGTGGCCGTCATGCTGCTGCAGCGTGGCGACGCGGCCGGCGCCGAGCCGTGGTTCTCCAAGGCCGCCGAGGCCGGCAGCGTGGACGCCGCGTTCAACCTGGGCATCCTGCACGCCGGGCGGGGCGAGGAGCGGGCCGCCCAGCAGTGGTACGAGCGGGCCGCCGCCGCCGGGCACACCGACGCCGCGCTCCAGGTCGGCATCGCCCTGCTGCGGGAGGGCGACGGCCGTGAGGCCGAGCGCCATCTGCGCTGCGCCGCCGGGGGCGGCAGCGCGGAGGCCGCCTTCC
>NZ_JBSFMM010000268.1:0-13580 GCF_053599555.1 Streptomyces sp. NPDC000941 | reverse complement strand
AGCCCGGGGTGGGAGACGCATGGCACAGGCCGCAGACACAGCGCGGACCATCATCCTGACCGTGGACGACGACCCTGGAGTGTCCCGTTCCGTAGCCCGCGACCTGCGGCGACGCTATGGCGCAGGGTATCGCGTGGTGCGCTCGGAGTGCGGGGAGTCCGCCCTTGACGCGCTGCGGGAGCTCAAGCTGCGGGGGGACGCCGTCGCGGTGATCCTCGCCGACTACCGCATGCCGCGGATGAACGGCATCGAGTTTCTGGAGCAGGCGCTCGACATCTACCCCGGTGCCCGCCGTGTGCTGCTGACGGCCTACGCGGACACCGACGCGGCCATCGACGCGATCAATGTCGTCGACCTCGACCACTACCTGCTCAAACCGTGGGACCCGCCCGAGGAGAAGCTGTACCCGGTCCTGGACGATCTGCTGGAGGCCTGGCGGACCAGCGAGCACCGGCCGGTGTTCACCACCAAGGTCGTCGGACACCGCTGGTCGGCGCGCTCATCGGACGTACGGGAATTCCTGGCCCGCAACCAGGTGCCGTACCGCTGGTACTCGTCCGACGAACCGGAAGGGCGGCGGCTGCTGTCCGCGGCGGGCGAGGACGGGCTGCGGCTGCCGCTCGTGGTCACCCCGGACGGCACCGCGCTCGTCGAGCCCGAGGACCGGGACCTCGCCGCCCATGTGGGTCTGGCGACGACACCGGCGGCCGACTTCTACGACCTCGTCATCATCGGCGGCGGACCCGCCGGGCTCGGGGCGGCCGTGTACGGGGCCTCCGAGGGGCTGCGGACGGTCCTGGTGGAGCGGTCGGCGACCGGTGGCCAGGCGGGTCAGAGCTCGCGGATCGAGAACTACCTCGGCTTTCCGGACGGCGTTTC
Source organism: Streptomyces sp. NPDC000941 (assembly GCF_053599555.1). Lineage (NCBI taxonomy): Bacteria > Bacillati > Actinomycetota > Actinomycetes > Kitasatosporales > Streptomycetaceae > Streptomyces > Streptomyces sp. NPDC000941. The sequence goes on along the minus strand of NZ_JBSFMM010000268.1, from coordinate 12,701 downwards.
CGGGGGGCAGCTCACGGACCGGGCCCGCCGCCAGGCGGCGAAGTTCGGCGCCGAGATACTGACCGCGCGCGAGGTCACCGGGCTGGAGGTCAACGGCGCGGCACGCATCGTCCGGTTCTCGGACGGCTCCGCGATCGCCGCGCACTCCGTGATCCTCGCCACCGGCGTGTCGTACCGGGAGCTGGAGGCGCCCGGGGTGGCCGATCTGACCGGGTGCGGGGTGTTCTACGGCTCCGCGCTGACCGAGGCGACCGCCTGCCAGAACCATGACGTCTATATCGTCGGTGGCGCGAACTCCGCCGGCCAGGCCGCGATGTATCTGGCCCGGGGCGCCAAGTCGGTCACCCTCGTCGTGCGCGGGGAGTCCCTGTCGTCCTCGATGTCGCACTATCTCGTCCAGCAGGTCACGGACGCGCCCACGATCTCGGTCCGTACGAACACGGTGGTCGAGGCCGCCCATGGCGCGCGCCAGTTGGAGCGGCTCACCCTGCGCGACACCACGACCGGCCACAGTGAGCTCATCGACGCCCAGTGGATGTTCGTGTTCATCGGCGCGGCCCCGCTGACCGACTGGCTGGGCGACACCGTGCTCAGGGACTCCCGCGGATTCATTCTGACCGGCCCCGATCTGACCCCCGACGGCCGCCCGCCGGCCGGCTGGGAGCTGGACCGGCCGCCGTACCACCTGGAGACCAACGTCCCCGGGGTGTTCGTGGCGGGAGACGCGCGGGCCGAGTCCGCCAAGCGCGTCGCCTCCGCCGTCGGAGAGGGAGCCATGGCGGTCATGCTGGTGCACCGGTATCTGGAGCAGTCATGAACGAATTGCGGTGCGACCCGGGGGAGATCGGCTCCCTGTTCCTGTTCGAGAAGCTGTCCCCCGAGCAGCTCGCGCGGCTGTGCCACGACGGCCGGGTGCAGGGGTTCGAACCGGGACCGGTGTACGCCGAAGGCGAACCGGCCACCTGCTTCTATGTACTGCTCGAGGGGAAGCTCGTGCTCTCCCGCCGGGTCGGCACCGAGGACGTGGAGGTGAACCGGAGCTCCAGCCGCGGTGTGTACGCGGGAGCGTTCCACGCCTATCTGGGCGACCGCGTCCAGCAGGTGTACACCAGCTCGCTGCGGGTCGTCGAGCCGTCGCGGTTCTTCGTGCTGCCCGCCGAGACGTTCTCCGGCATCATGCACGACTGGTTCCCCATGGCGGTCCATCTGCTGGAGGGGCTGTTCTTCGGCAACAAGAACACCCAGCAGGCCATCGGGCAGCGGGAGCGGCTCCTGGCTCTCGGCTCGCTGACCGCGGGTCTCACCCATGAGCTGAACAACCCGGCCGCGGCGGCGGTGCGCGCCACTTCGGCGCTCAGGGAACGGGTCGCCGGGATGCGCCACAAGCTCGGCGCCATCGCGGCGGGCCCGTACCGGCGGGACACCCTGCAGATCCTCGTCGAGGTCCAGGAGCGTACGGCCGAGCGCGTCGCCAAGGCCACCGCCCTGAGCCCGCTGGAGACCGCGGACCGTGAGGACGCCCTCTCCGACTGGCTGGACGACCACGGCATCGAGGACGGATGGCGGCTCGCGCCGACGTTCGTCCAGGCCGGCCTGGACACCGACTGGCTGGACAACGTGGCGGCGGCGGTAGGCGAGGACACCCTCCCAGGGGCCGTACGGTGGCTGAACTACACCGTCGAAACCGAGCTCCTGATGAACGAGATCGAGGACTCGACCACCCGCGTCTCGGGCCTCGTCAACGCGGCCAGGCAGTACTCACAGCTCGACCGGGCCCCCTACCAGGTCTCCGACGTGCATGAACTGCTGGACAGCACCCTGCTGATGCTCTCCGGGAAGATGGGCCCACGCATCACCGTCGTCAAGGACTACGACCGCACGCTGCCGAAGATCCCCGCATATCCCGGCGAGCTCAATCAGGTATGGACGAACCTGATCGACAACGCGGTCTGCGCGATGAACACCATGGACGGCCAGGGCACTCTGACCGTGCGTACGGTGCGCGACGGCGACCAGCTGCTCGTGGAGTTCGGCGACACAGGGCCGGGCATTCCCGCGGATATCCGCGACCGCGTCTTCGACCCCTTCTTCACCACGAAACCGGTGGGTCAGGGCACCGGGCTCGGCCTGGACATCTCATGGCGCATCGTCGTCAACAAACACCACGGCGATCTCCGCTTGGAGTCCGCCCCGGGCGACACCCGCTTCCAGGTGCGCCTCCCGCTGACCGCCACCGACCTCGATGCCGCGCAGTCCGGCACCCCTCAGTCCGACACCCCGCAGTCCGGTACCTCACAGGAGCCCTCATGACCACGCAGAACGGACTGGACACCTCGGTGCCGCCGAGTGGCACCGGTTGTGTCGAATGTGACGCCGTCGACGGATGGTGGTTCCATCTGCGGCGCTGCGCGCAATGCGGCCACATCGGCTGTTGCGACGATTCGCCCGCGAAGCACGCGACCGCGCATGCCACGGCCACCGGGCATCCGCTGATCCGCAGCTTCGAGCCGGGCGAGGGCTGGTTCTGGAACTACGAGACCTCCGAGCTGTACGAGTCCGGGCCGCCGCTGGCCCCGCCGGAGAGCCACCCGGCCGACCAGCCGGTGCCCGGCCCCGCGGGGCGGGTGCCCGAGAACTGGGCTCAGACGCTGCGCTAGCCCCCAGGGTGCCCCGGGGCGCTCCCGGGGCGCCCCCGCCTGGATCAAGCCACGTCAGTGCTGTCAGAACCATTGCACTGGGGACGCAGATCTTGTTAGCTTGCGCCCGCCGTAAAAACGATTCAATCGGCAGATTCGATCAGCGACACGGCGGGAGTCCCTTTATGGCAGTCAGCCGTCGGACCTTCGTACGCACCGGCATGACCGGAGTCGCCACCGCGGTCACCGCGGGCTGGCGGGTCGGCGACGCCGTCGCCCGGACATCGCCGCGGCGCCCGGGCGGAATCGACCGGCACGCGCTCGTATCGCGCCACGACGTGGTCCGCACCGCCAGCAATCCCCTGACCCCGCTGCAGGTGGGCAATGGACAGCTGGCGTTCGGCGCCGATGTGACGGGGTTGCAGACCTTTCTGCCCTTCGCCACCCTGTCCGACTGGGGCTGGCACAGCGATCCGCTCCCGGACGGCCAGACCCCGTCGGACTTCGCCGGGCAGATCTGGGACACCCATGGCCGGCCGGTCCGTTACGACATCCCCGATCCGCAGCACCCGGAACTCTCCGACTGGCTGAGGGCGAACCCGCATCGGATCAATCTGGCCCGCATCGGCCTGAGGCTGCTGCGCGCCGATGGGACCGAGGCGGTCGAGGCCGATCTGAGCGGCTGCCACCAGCGGCTGGACCTGTGGACCGGAACGCTGCACAGCCGGTTCACCCTGGAGGGCAGCCCCGTCACGGTGCGGACGAGCTGTGGCCCCGATCTGGACGCGGTGGCCGTACGGATCGACTCGCCGTTGGTGGCCGACGGCCGGCTCGAGGTGTTCATCGACTTCCCGTACGCCAATGGGGCGGAGAAGTTCTCCGCGCCCTTCGTCGGCGTCTGGGACCGCCCCGAGGCGCACACCACACGGCTGCGAACGCGCGGGCCCCGCCGCGCGGACATCACCCATGAGCTCGACGACACCCGCTACACCGTGGGCCTCGTCTGGCAGGGCGGCGGGGAACGGCCGTCGCGGGCCGACGGCCATCCGCACCGGTATCTGCTCCGCGGTGGCGCGGGCACCCGGCTGGAGGCCACCTTCCTCTTCGCGCCCCGGCCCTCCCCCCGGGTGCCCAGCGCCACGGCGGTCGAGGCGGCGACGGCCAGGGCCTGGCCGGCGTTCTGGCGCTCCGGCGGGGCCCTCGACCTCTCGGAGAGCACCGATCCCCGGTGGCGGGAGCTGGAGCGCCGGGTGGTGCTCAGCCAGTACCTGCTGGCGGTCAACGAGGCCGGCAGCACCCCGCCCCAGGAGTCCGGACTGGTCAACAACGGCTGGTACGGCAAGTTCCATATGGAGATGTACTGGTGGCACGCCGCGCACTACGCGCTGTGGAACCGCTGGCCGCAGCTGGACCGCGGCGTCGGCGTGTATGAAAGCCTCCTCGACTCGTCCCGGGAACGCGCCCGGCTCCAGGGTTACCAGGGCGCGCGCTGGCCCAAGATGACCGATCCCGGCGGCCGCCAGTCGCCCGGCGAGATCAACGCGCTGCTGCTCTGGCAGCAGCCCCATCCGATCTTCCTCGCCGAACTGGACTATCGAGCCCACCCGACCCGCGCGACCCTGGACAAGTGGCGGGATGTCGTCTTCGCCACGGCCGAGTTCATGGCCTCGTACGCCTTCGAGGACGCGGGCCGCCAGGTGCTGGGCCCGCCCCTGCATCTCGTCTCCGAGAACAGCGACCCCAAGGTCACCGTGAACGGCGCCTTCGAACTGTCCTACTGGCGCTTTGGACTGCGGCTTGCGCAGCGGTGGCGCGAGCGGCTGGGGCGCCCCGCGGACCCCGGCTGGCAGACGGTGCTCGACGGCCTTGCGCCGCTGCCCGTGCAGGACGGGGTGTATGTGGTGTACGAGGGGGTGCGCGATATGTGGACCGAGTACATCTACGACCACCCCTCGCTGGTCGGCCTGTACGGCTGGCTGCCGGGGCACGACGTGGACGCGACGGTCATGCGCGCCACCGCCCGCAAGGTGTGGGAGGTATGGGCCTGGGACGCCGCCTGGGGCTGGGACTTCCCGATGCTCGCGATGAACGCGGCGCGGATGGGCGAGCCGGACCGCGCCGTCGACTTTCTGCTGCATGAGAAGTTCGGGTTCGACGACGCCGGGATGCCGCTCGGCGGCTCCCGGGTCGCCACGCCGTACTTCCCGGGCGCGGGCGGACTGCTCTACGCCGTGGCCCTGATGGCCGCCGGGTGGGACGGCGCCGGGGGCGATGCGCCCGGCTTCCCGTCCGGCGGGCGGTGGCGCGTGCGGTGGGAGGGGCTGGCACGCGCCGTGTAGGGCCGGAACGGTTGACTCAAGGTTTTCTGGCCACGCCGCCGTACATCGAGACATCCGCATCCGACAGCTTGCCGAGCGCCGGGTCGTCGGGGCGCCAGCGGTGGATCGGGACCAGTCCCGGCTCGACCAGCTCCAGTCCCTGGAAGAACTGTTGGATCTGTTCCTTGGGGCGCTGCTGCACCGGAACCCGCGATGCCGCGTAGACGTCCGCCGCGCGCTTCATCTCCTCGGGAGCGAAGTCCGAGGTGCCGTAGGTCAATGCCAGGTAGCTTCCGGAGGGGAGGGCGTCCACCAGCTCGCCGAGGATGGCGTAGTGATCGTATTCCGGGGGGACGAAGTGCAGGATCGAGATCATCATCAGCGCCACCGGCTTGCTCAGATCCAGCGTCTCCAGCAGCTCAGGGGCGGTGAGTATGGAGCGGGGTTGTCGCAGATCGGCCTCCGCGTAGGCGGTCATTCCCTGCGGGGCGCTGGTGAGGAGGGCGCGGGCGTGCGTCAGCACGATCGGGTCGTTGTCCGTGTAGACAATGCGCGCCTCGGGGGCGATTTCCTGGATGACCTGGTGGAGGTTGGGGGAGGTGGGAATTCCCGTCCCGATGTCTAAGAACTGTCGAATCCCGGTCTCTTCGGCGAGCATGCGCGCCGATCGGCGCATGAAGTACCGATTGTTCCGTGCGATGGTGCGGGCGTGCGGCAGGACGGCCAACACCTTTTCGGCCGCCTCTTGGTCCGGGGGGTAGTTGTCCTTCCCGCCCAGGAAGTAGTCGTACATGCGCGCGGAATGCGCACTTCCAGTGTCGATCTCATGGGCCGACCAGCTCATCCGGGACAGTGCCCCTCTCCGTTCTGTCGAATACGCGATGTTGCGGTCCGGTCCGCCCACATCACAAGGTCACGGCGCGAAGCCATGTGGGGGAAACTCTCGCATCAATCGCTGGGCCGCCGCTTCCAATTGGCGTTGTTTACGGAATCCGGCCCGGATCATGGCCGCCAAGGCCACCTCCAGGAGGGTGAAGAAGGTGGCGGGGACCAGCAACACCATCTTGTCGGTGGCGATGGCCTGCACGACCATCCCGACGACGCCCAGCAGTACCACCGCCATGACCGGCACCAGCTTGCCCAGCTTGCGCTCGCCCTTGATCATCGCGGCGTGGTTGCGGGCGGCGCGGGCGCTGCGCCCGTGGAACGCCGGGTGCGCCTCGGCCACCTCCCAGGGCGTACCGGGCGGCAGCGCCTCGAACCGTACCGCCGGGTCGGGGTCGGGGACGAAGATCCGCCGGCGGACGGACTTGCTGCCCAGGGTGCGGGCGTAGCGGTAGCCGTAGGCGGTGGCCAGTTGGATGGCCTGGTCGGGCAGGAGTTGCGTATTGGCGATCGCAACCTCGGGCCGGCCGTCGAACAGCGGCGCGTACTGGGCCCGCCGCCGCTCCCCGAGGCGGGATACGCGCTGGGAGAAGGTGCCGCTTTCGCCACTCATCATGTGCTCCGACTGTCAAGGGGTAGGCCCGGGACAGAGCGCACATTATCCCAGGTCCGCGGGGTGAGCCGGAGCGGGGCCGGTGCTGCGGCGTCGGCATTGAAACGTCCCGGACTGAAACGTCCCGGCCGCCGCTGCGTATCTGCTGTCACGGGATCGCCCGCGCCCTGACCACCCGCCACAGTCAAGGAACTGCCCCATGAACACGTCCGGTTCTCTCGGTTCTCTCGGCGTCACCGGCCTGGGAGTGATGGGCCGCAACCTGGCCCGCAACTTCGCCCGCCACGGCTACCCCGTCGCCGTCCACAACCGCTCCGTGAACCGCGTCCATGCGCTCATCGAAGAGTTCGGCCACGAGGGCACCTTCATCCCGGCCAAGACGGCGGAGGAGTTCGTGGCCGCTCTGGAGCGCCCCCGCCGTCTGGTGATCATGGTGCAGGCGGGCGCGGCCACCGACGCCGTCATCGACGAGTTCGCCCCGCTGCTCGAGCCCGGGGACATGATCATCGACGGGGGCAACGCCCACTTCAGCGACACCCGCCGCCGCGAGGCCGCACTGCGCGAGCGCGGCCTCCACTTCGTCGGCGCCGGCATCTCCGGGGGCGAGGAGGGCGCCCTCAACGGCCCGTCCATCATGGTCGGCGGCTCGGCGGGGTCGTACGGTGTCCTCGGCCCGATGTTCGAGGCCATCAGCGCGAAGATCGACGGCGAGCCATGTGCCACCCATATCGGCACCGACGGGGCCGGACATTTCGTCAAGATGGTCCACAACGGCATCGAGTACGCCGATATGCAGCTCATCGCCGAGGCGTACGACCTGCTCCGCCAGGTCGCCGGATACACCCCGGCCGAGATCGCGGACATCTTCCGCACCTGGAACGAGGGCCGGCTCGGCTCCTATCTGATCGAGATCACCGCCGAAGTCCTGGCCCACACCGACGCCGACACCGGCGGCCCCTTCGTCGACGTCGTCGCCGACGCCGCGGGCCAGAAGGGCACCGGCCGCTGGACCGTGCAGACCGCTCTCGACCTGGCCTCCCCCGTCACGGCCATCGCCCAGGCCACCTTCGCCCGCGCCGCCTCCGGCCAGGCCGAGCTGCGCGCCGCCTACCGCGGTCTGCCCGGCGGCACCACACCGCCGCTCAGCCGCTCCGAGGCCGCGCGGTTCACCGCACAGGTCGAGCACGCCCTGTACGCCTCCAAGGTCATCGCGTACGATCAGGGCTGGAAGATGATCCAGGACGCGGCGGCCGAGTACGGCTGGAAGATCGACCTGGGAGCGGTCGCCCGGATCTGGCGCGGCGGTTGCATCATCCGCGCCTCCTTCCTGGACCGCATCCGCGCCGCGTACGCCGCCGATCCGGAGCTGGTCAGCCTGGTCGGCGAGAAGAGCTTCGCCGCGGAGATCACGGACGCCCAGGTGCCCTGGCGCGAGATCGTGGCCTCCGCCGCCCGCCGCGGCATCCCCGTCCCCGCCTTCTCCACGGCCCTCGCCTACTACGACACCCTGCGCGCCGACCGCCTGCCGGCCGCGCTTCTCCAGGGCCAGCGCGACTACTTCGGCGCCCACACCTACCGGCGCACCGACCGCCCCGGCACCTTCCACACCCACTGGTCCCACCCCGACCGCCCGGAGACCACCGGCTGAACCTCAGGGCACCCCGGGTGCGGCCCCGGACATCGCCGTCCGGAGCCGCACCGTCGTCCGCCGCACCGCGCTCAGCGCAGCGGCATCGGGTCCTTGACGCCGCTGCGCGCGGCGGGCATCGCCGCGCCGTGAAGGCTGCCCGACGCCCCGGTGCCCACCGCCGCGGGCGCCGAGGCGATCACGCTCGCGTTGCCGAGCGCCCGTACGGTGCCGGGGTCCAGACGGGTGGCGCGGGAGCGGATGTTGGTGCCGGTGACATGGGACCAGTGGTGGATGATCCGGTCCATGACCGGGCGCAGCTGCGAACCGCGGGTGTAGAAGTACTCCGGCTGCTGGGTCGGCTCCAGCCTCCGCTCGATCGAGTACAGCAGCAGCGAGACATCCGGCCCGAGTTGCAGGAACGACCGCGAGTCCTGATGTGCATCCAGTTTGACCCGGGCGCCGAGCCGCCGCAGCCGCTCATGCGGGGTGCTGGCGGTGGCCCGCAGGTCCCGCACCACCGGGCTCTCCCAGCTGACCGCCAGGTGCAGCCAGGACAGGAAGGTCACCGCGACGAACTCCTCGTGCGCAAGCCCCGCCTGCGAGGGGCCGCGCCGGTCCAGCATGACGTCCCCGATCTCCTGGACCAGGTCCTGGATACGGAAGTCGTCCGTCGGATTGGCGCCCGAGGTGTTGCTGGAGTGCTGGATACCGATGGACACCTCCTCCAGCAGCTGCCCGAAGAGCACCGGGAAGCGGTTGTTGGCGACATCGGTGCGGTGGTACGGATACGCCCCGGGCTTACCGCCACGGCCGTGGTTCAGATCGAGCCCGAGCAGCCGGTGGTAGGCGTTGCGCCGGACGGCGTCCGCGTCGGGCCGCAGCTCGCCGGTGACGGCGAGCACGGAGAACGGGCCGGGGTCGCGGAAGAACAGCCGCTCGGTCTGGTCCAGCCACTGCAGGGTCTCGGCGGACGGCGTGTTGAAGTTCTCGGTGTTGAAGAAGGACACCAGGATGCGGCGGAAGATCTCCAGGATCCGGGTGTTCTCCAACATGTAGGCGTAGACGAGATGGTCGGTCTTCTCCGGCAGCGGCAGCTCGGTGCCCTGGAAGCTCGTCAGCACTCGTCTGGCGTTCTCCTGGGCCTCGCGGGCGTACGCGGGGTCCCGTACGGGGAAGGACTCGCTCTTCTGCTGCCAGGTCGCCTCGACCAGCGAGGCCAGATCGCCCGCCGTCTGCCGCGAGATGAACTCCGCCACCTGCGCGAATGTCTTCTTGGGCTGGGAAGCCGCCAGCAGGGCGCCGGCTAGTTGCATGAACACGGGTCGGTCACCTCTCGGGAGTCAGGACATCGGCGGACAGGGAGAGCCTGCGGCGGGAGACGGTCGTGTCCGGGCTGTACGTCCGTGTCTCGCCCGCCGTGTCCTTGTAGACGACGCTGCCGGTGACGGCGAAGGGGCCGGGCCCTTTCGGGATGCTCACGGGGGCCACGAGATAGCCGCCCGGGGCCACGGTGGGCTTCTGCCCGCCCGGGTAGGTGTACTTCTCCACCCCGTCGATCCTGATCGAGACCTTGAACGCCTCGGGCTTCGACGGCGAGTTCACCACATGCGTGATGACCTGCGCCTGCAGCTCGACCGCGTCGCTCCAGCGGGTGGCGAACGGCGGATACGCGGGGGTCGGCTTGCGCCCGGCGATGGCGTCGTGCGCAGTCAGGAACTCGGCGTACAGGGAGTTGAACGAGGCCGCGCCCAGCCTCTCCTCGTCGGTGAGCTCCTGCCGGGCCAGCCGCCGCGGCAGCAGCCGCAGCTGGTCGACGATCTGCTGCAGCGGGTTGGGGGCCGGTTCGGCCACGACGGCCATGGCAGTGCCTGACTCGATCGATTTGGGTGTGCCGGTGATCGGTTTGGGTGTGTTCGTGTTGGTCATGTTCAGCCTTTCCTGCCGAGCGCCAGCAGCCAGTTCTCGAACTCCGCGCGTGCCTGCTGTGCGTCCGGGCCGTCGAGTGACAGCCGCAGGCAGCCCAGGGCGAGAATCCGGAGTGGTTCCGCATCGGCCCAGTAGTCGGATGTGTAGAGCGCGGGCCCGCCGCGTCGGGCCAGGGCGGCCAGCTCGCCGGGCGACACCCGGCCGGGGTCCAGCAGCTCCGCGAGCGGCCGGCCGCGGAAGGCGGACGCGGACTGGCGCAGACACGCCCGCGCCAGATGGGGGATCACCGGTACGGCCCGCCGCAGCGCGTCCCGGCGCTCCGTCGGCAGGTCGTCGAGCGGGTACGAGCGCAGCCAGGCGCGCTCCATGTCGTCCCAGGGCCCGCTGCCGTACCAGTCGCGGCACATCGCGGCGCCGAGCAGGACGCGCAGATACGCGGGCGGATGCGGGTCGCCCACCAGGATGGTGGTCACGGCCTGCGGCGGTCCCGCGATGACGTCGTGCAGGGCGGCCAGCGCCGCGTAGCCGGTGTGCGCGAAGGCGTACGCGTCCGCGGCGATCTCCTGCGCCCACCGCGCCCAGGCATCGGCGACGTCCTCGCCGCCCGGTCGGGCGGCGGTGTACAGCGCGCGGGCCAGTTCCTCGTTCCAGCCAAGCTGGAACGCGACCTGGTGGCCGGTCTCGTGGATGAGCGCGGTCGGCCGGAGCAGATTGTGCCGGGTGATCTTGATGGCTGCCACCGGGCTGATCGCCGCCGGATCCCACAGCCGCACCCCCGCGCGGAGGATCGAGGCCCCCATCCCCTTGTCGATGTAGGTGAGCACTTCGGGCACGGGCTGCCCGAGGCGCGGCAGGACCGCCGTCATGCTACGGACGGCGAGATAGTCGCAGGCGCGCAGCAGTGCGGCCAGCCGCTGCCCGGTACGGGTGTTGACGGCGTCGCCGTAGAAGTCGGCGACGGTCTCCACCCGCTGGATGTCGCGGCGCACCGCCACCACACCCCGGCGCACGGCCTGCACCTCCTCGACCGTACGGGCCCGGGCCAGCGCGCCCGCGAGCGCGCGTGTCTTCGGGCGCAGCCGGTCCACGGCGCGCTGGAGTTCGGAGCGCAGGGCGAGGCCGAGCCGGTGTTCCAGCGAGGCCCAGGCCGCCGCCGACGCGAAGTTCTCCGGCTGGGCCAGCCCCTCGGTGGCGGCGGTCCAGTGTGCGAGCTGCCGGGCGGTCTGGACACGCAGCGCCGCCGTGTCCGGTCCCTCCTGCGCTGCGGTGGCGGTGGCTGTGGCGGTGTCGTCGGCAGCGGCGGTGTTGGCGGGTTGCGGGGGCGCCTCGACCGGTACCGCTCTAGGCCTCGGCCGGAGCGTGTCAACCACGGTGGCGGCCCGCCTTGACCTCCACCTTGGCGGCGGGCTCGGCGGCCAGCGCGCCGATGGCCCGGGACACCTCGGACCGGGAGGGCAGCCGGCGCCCCAGGATGCCGGTGACGATCCCGACCAGCGGGGCACCGGGCAGGGTGACGACCAGCGTGACCCCGTCCCGCGGATCCTGCAGCGCGCGGACGAACTCGTCGACACGGCCCTTGAAGTACTGCGCCAACGCCTGGCCCGCCGCCCGCTTCAGCCCCTCCGCGATGGCCTCGCGCAGCCGTGGCGGGAGCGACGAGACGAACTCCTCGCCCTCGTCCGCCGGGGACAGGTGGGAGGACTGTTCGTGCGCCTCACGGAACACCCGCACATTCCGGCCCTCGCCGCCGAGCAGCGCCGTCGCCGTGGACTCGGCCAGCGCGGAGGCGAGAGCGCCGAGGAAGGGGCCCACGGCGGGCGGTGTGCCCGCCGACCGCAGAATCTCCTGCGCCCGCTCCTCGGCCAGGTGGAGCGCGATGGTCAGGCTCTCCTGGCCGGCCCGGGCGTCCACGGTGACCTGCGCCTCGGTGGGCCTGCGCAGCTGCTCGGGCGCCTCCGCGCCACCGCCCGCGGCCCGGGCCGGGTCCGCGCCCGACTGCCGGTCGGCGAGCTCGATACCGTACAGCCGCACTCCCCTGGGCAGTTGGCGCCCCCTGACGACCTTCGGCACCTGCGCCATGCCGAGCCCTGGGTGGCCGAGGAGCGAGTCGGCGGCCTGCCGGGTGAACGGGAGCAGGGCCAGCAGCCGGGCGCCGCCGCGGCCGGCGCCGCGCTGCTCGGCGGCCTGGATCTGGCGCGCCCAGGTGTGGGCGCCGGCCTCGTACAGATGGATCTTCAGCCGGACCGGGAAGGCGCGCACCCGGAACTGGTCGCGCAATACCGTGGCCAGCGGTGTCCCGCCGCCGGTGCGCAGCGTGGCGGCCTGTTTGGCGCCGACCTCCACCTCGAAGACGCGCGAGTACTTCTTGTAGCGCAGCTGCCCCTTGGCGCCGCGCGGCAGCGGCACCCACATGCCTTTCACCCCGCGGGCCTCCGTTTCCTCCAGGTCCTCGCGCAGGAGGGTGGAGGGGATGTTCGCGGCGGCGGCGACGTTGAACGCCTTGCCCGCGGCGGCCTCGAGGCGCACCGGGTCCTCCAGCTCCTCGGTGGGGAGCTGGGCGAGCTGCCGTACGGTGTCCTCGGCGGTGGCGGGGGGCGCGGGCGCCGCCCGGCCCGACCGGGCCACCCCGGCGGGGGCCCAAAGGAGAAGAGAGGGGGGGGGTAGCCCCGAGGGCCGGGCGGAGAGGAAAGGGG
>NZ_JBSFMM010000267.1:0-13766 GCF_053599555.1 Streptomyces sp. NPDC000941 | reverse complement strand
GCTGGGGGGGTTTGGGTGCCCGTTCCTTTTTTTGTGGTGAGTATGGGACAGCGACACGCCGTGGTGTCGGCGTGTCGCTGTCCCATACTCACCGCAAATCAGGCATCTGCCATTTATGTGGTCGTGCGCCGCGCGTACACCTCGATCTCGATCTTCATACGAGGGTCGGCCAGCCCGCACATGAGCATCGTGGCGGCCGGCCGGACCTCGCCGAAGCGGCCGCGCAGAACCGGCCAGCAGGGCTCGAAGTCGGCCCGGTCGGGCAGCAGATAGCGCACCCGCACCACATCGGCGAAGGTGCACCCGGCTTCGGTCAGCGCCGCCTCGATATTGCGCAGACACTGCTCGGCCTGGAGCACCACATCGTCGGAGATGGTCATCGTGGTGTAGTCGAATCCGGTCGTCCCGGACACATGCACCCAGTCGCCGTCGACCACGGCGCGGGCATAGCCGATCTGCTCCTCGAAGGTCGATCCGCTGAGGATCGCGCGTCGCTCCGTCATGCCCCGCACGCTAGGTGACCAGCGCCGATACGTCTAATACGACCATGGGTATGAGCTGATATCCCTCAATACGGAGCGCCCCGAAATCGGTGTCTGGGTGGGGACGTGGCTACCAGGGGTGTGGTGGACGCCTGCGGCCGTCAGCTGGTGCCTCACGGCGTGGCCGCGTGCGCGTGTCTGCGCCTGTGCGGCGGCTCAACTGGCTGCCTCCCAACCCCGTTCGGAGTACATCCGGCTCTTGGCGATGTACTCAAGGGCTTCGGCTGCGTACGGGATCATGTCGGCGGAGTCGGTCCGGTCGCTGGGCGGGGCATCGGTGTCGAACCATCGCCAGCCGGCGCACTTGTCCGGCTCCTGGTTGGTGATCTCGCCCTCCCACTCGGTGGCCTCGAAGAACAGGGCCAAGCGAGGTTCGTTGGTGTAGTGATGCATGACGTGCACCAGCTTCAGGTGCTCGGGGGCGATGGCGATGCCGCCTTCCTCAAGGCCCTCGCGGGCGGCACCGAGGGTGGCGGGTTCGTCCTCGCAATGCCCGGCCATCAGGTGCCAGGCGCCGTCCATGTATCCGGTGTTCTTGCGTCGGCCGAGCAGGATGCGGCCCCGCTGGTCGCGGAGGACGAGGTGAAGGTCGATGCAGAACTTCATGCGCGTACCGGCCATCAGTGGTGTTCCTTCCGGGCGAATGAGGTGTTGGTGCCAGGTGTAACGAGCTGACACGCGCCGGTGGCACTGACGGCAGTCAACTCTGCTTCTACATCAGGTCAGTTGGCCGACGCGCAGTCCTTCCCTTGGACAGCAGCCCCCGCCCCGTCTCTAGGGCAGTAGCGACCTCATCGCCTGCCACCGCCCGACGACCACTTGTTCAGCTTGCGCAAGGCCGCTTCCAGCTCTTTGCGCTTCGCGTCCGGGTCTTTCCTGTCCTGGCCACCGCTCTGCTGCGCTTCCTGCGCATCGGCCATCAGAACCGGCTCCAAGGACTGTTCGGATCTTTCCGCCTTCGTGGCCCCAGGCAGGCCCTCTCGTCCAAGAGCCGTGTGAGCTGAGCGTTCAGCACCGAGGCGTCATCAACGGTCAACGCCGCAAGGTCCGTCGATTCGTAGACGCCGTTCCGGAAGACCTGAACCGGGATGACGAACTGGTCGTCAAGCAACCGCACGTCACCGGACAGCTTGAAGCTGCGCGGCACACCCACGGGCCGGTGGCCACTCACTTGATCACCGCCAAGTCATGGTGCGCGCACACCAGCAACGCGCGACGGTAGCCTTGACGCCGCAGCTCTACCCGCCGCTCATGCGCCGCAACGTACGGCCGGACAAGCCCGACGTCCTCACCGTTCAACGGTGCCCGCACGGAGACTCGCGGCCCACGGGGGAGACTCCGCGTCGGTGTGTCCTGGCTGGGCATCGCAGCGTCCGCATGGGGCGCGCGGTGTCGGCCCGGGGCGGGGAATAACAGCCGAAGCAGCCATTCGAAGGTTCTGGCGATACAGTCCCGCATGTCGACCTGCTTCCTCAGGTTGGCCACGCCCCGGGGCGCAATGCCCGCGTCGCCGGGGTCTTGTGGCGGGTGAAAACCGGCTGAGTATTCATGCTGGTGACATGCGAAGCCCCCAACTTTCACACCTGAGTGAAAGCCGGGGGCAACTGCGGTGAAAGGGCTAGAGGCCCACCCAGGCAGCCAGATGATCGAGGGTGTCCGGGGTACGCCGGGACAGGTGGATCAGGCTCCTAATGGTCTCGCGTGCGCCTGAGTGATAGCGCGTCTGCTGCGGAGCCAGCTTGCGCGCGATGACGATGGACTTCAAGGCCGCCTCGGTGCGCCCCGCCTCCATCTGTGCTCGTGCTCGATCCACATAGAAGTGAGCGGCGCGGGATGCAGGCCAGCCCTTCGGTATCCGTACCTTCGCCGCCGCTTGGAGGGCTTCGCCGTAGTGACGCATCTCGACATGAGCGGACACCGCGTGCAGCCTTACGTTTGTGGGACCGAAAGACAGCCAATGCACCTCCGTGGCCTCACCCACCCGATCCGCCAAGGACTTGGCCTCTGCGAGGTGGGCCGTCACCGCGTCTGCATCCTCAGCACGGGCAGCGATGACGCTTGCCCCGAGATGAAGTTGCCCGGCAACGGCCTGCCTCTCCCGCGTCTCAGGGGATTGATCCAGCAGCCCATGCCCGGAAGCGACCAACCTCTGTCCGATGGTGTACTCGCCCTCCCGGAAGTAGACAAGAGCCCGCATGTACTGACGCACCGCCGACAGCAGCGGATCGGAAGCCCGGGACGCAGCCCAGTCCATACGATCCAGAGCCACCGTCGACAAGTCGTAGTAGCCCAGCTTCACGGCCAGGTCATGCGCCGTACGGTAGGTACTTGACAGTGCGGCCCACAACACCGACGACGGAGACCGATACGCGGCTGTGGTGATCTCCGCGATCGTGTCGGGAAGATCGACAGCAGCATCATGGAGCTTCGTAGCCCGGACCAGCTGACACAGCGCCTCAGCAGCAGCGACGAGTTGTGGGGTGGGCCGAGGGGTGACCGCAGGATCGGCCCCCAGGTCGTAGAGGTCGAGGGCTTCACGGATCGGCCGGACCAGCGCGGCCAACCGGTCTTGCTGGAGCTCGGTCACATAGGGCTGACCAGTCAGCGCCGTGACGTCGATGCTCAGAGCCTTTGCCAGGTCAGGGCTGGCTGGCTTGTGCCCGGACTCAACCTGGGTGAGCAGGCTGTAGGAATAGGGAACCCTCTGAGCCAGCCCGCGCTGAGTCAGCCCAGCCCGTTTCCGATGATGCGCAATCCGAGTGCCCGTGTGTTCGTCGCCGGGGAGCGGCATGCATGCCTCCCTTTCGTGACTCACTCAACGGAAACGCTACCCGCCCGGCCACGGCGGGCAACGGTGAACGGCGATCTCAGCCCCGATCGAGCAGGGTTTGCGGGTGAGGGGTGCGACGCGGTGAACTGCCGCCATGACAGCGAACCCCGTCTTGTACCTGTTGGGCAGCGCCGCCCCGCCCGTGCTGAACATCGCTGGCGTCATCGAGCAAGCACAGGCCGCCGACTGGGATGTCTGCCTCGGGTTGACCCCCACGGCCGCACGCTGGCTTGACGACGAACTGCCCACGTTGGAGGAACTGACCGGATACCCGGTACGCAGCCAGTACAAGCTCCCCCGACAGCCGGACGTCTGGCCCCCCGCAGACGTCGCCGTCGTGGCACCAGCCACCTTCAACACGATCAACCAATGGGCACTGGGGATCACCGACAAGTTCATCGTCGGCTTCGTGGCCGAGGCCATCGGCAAAGGCATCCCCACCGTGACCATGCCGTGCGTCAACGCCGCCTACGTACAGCACACACAGTTCGACACCAGCATTGCCACGCTGCGCGCCATGGGCGTACGCGTGCTTTATGGCGAGGGCGGATTCGTACCCAACGAGCCCGGCAAAGGCCGACCGGAAGGTTACCCGTGGCATCTGGCGCTGAACGCGGCAGCGGCAGCCCTCAGCGGGTGTGCCTGACTGCTCTGACCAGGCATGCAAGGACTGTTGGACCACTGACTTCACACGGTCCCTCGCGTGGGTGTGAGGGGTGATCGTCAACGCCTCCGGCCGCATGGCGGGCCGGGGGTGTTGTTGCCCTGACGAGCCAGGGATAGCCACGCGAAGCCTCAAGGTTCCGGGTGAACTCCCAGGTCACAGCAGGACAAAGAAACTGCATTCGTCAGGGTATTGCTTGATGCAGAGCAAGCACTTTTTTGAGAGAGGGGTGAGAGGGAGGCCCCAAACCGGACCGGCGTCTACCGCTTCGGGGCGACCATCCACCATCCCACCGCCCGCCAGCCGGTGATGGCCCCCTGAGCAGGATGGCGACGATACCTCCGGCGTCCCTCCCCCTTCCCGCTGACGGCCGCTTTGCGTCAAAGGCGCGAGACGATACCTGCCCTCGGCAACCGAACCATGCCGTCCAGTGCGTTGACCCGTTCGTAGCGCTCCCAGGCCCCGGCTCAGCGCACCGCTTGGACCGACCGGCTCGCCACCGCGCGGCAGCAGTCGCGGCGGAGCGCAGCGGAGCCCGTCTTGACCTCAATCACCCACCGGGTCAAGGAACCGGGACAACGGACCAGCCACCCCATCTCCCTTCGTCATCGTCATGCCGTCTCACCGTGGTCAGGGGGTGGTGCCCCGGACCGCGCCTACGAGGGAATGAGGTACGGCCGGGGTCGTACGACCACCTACTGAAGTTCAACTCGTGATGTCGGTCGACTGTCCGTGATCGGGTCGGTATGGGCGAGGCAGCCGTCAACCGCTGGCCCTGCACCCCCACATGGAAATCCGGTGCCGCTGACAAGCGAGCCTTCACTACTGTTCGGCCTCATGGACGACACCACCTCCCCGCCGCGGCTGACCCGGCTCACGTTCCACAGCCCTCTCTCCGAGGACCGGGCCGCCAGGATGATCCGCCGGCTGTCCGCTCAAGCCACCCCGACTGTGCCGATGTCCGTGCTGGACATCGGCTGTGGCTGGGGAGAGTTCATGCTCCGCCTCCTTGAAGTGACGCCCGCCGCGACCGGCGTCGGTATCGACCTCAATGAGGACGACCTTGCCCGCGGGCGGGCCAATGCCGAGGCCCGCGGGTTGGCCGAGCGCGTTCGCTTCGTCCAGGAGTCCGCCGTCGACACCGCGCAAGGCCCCGCCGACCTCGTTCTCTGCTTGGGTGCCAGCCATGCCATCAGTGATGCCCGGCCACCCGAGCACACCGCAGCCGCCCTGAACGCCCTCCGCCGCCTGGTCACCCCGGGCGGCCGGGTCGTTCTCGGCGAGGGATTCTGGCAACGCCCGCCCACATCGAGGGAGTTGTCGGACATGTGGCCGGACGCCTCCCCCTCTGAGTACCACGACCTCGCCGGCCTCGTCGATCTCGCCATCGCCGCGGGCTTTCGGCCCGCGTGGATCGAGACCGCGAGCAACGACGAATGGGAAGACTTCGAGTCCGCTTACCAGTCCGACGTTGAGGAATGGCTCGCCGCACACCCCGATCACCCTTTGGCGAAGGAGACCCTTGACCGTGTCGATCGTCACCGCAACATGTGGCTGCGGGGCTATCGCGGTGTCATGGGCCAGGCCTACCTGACCCTCGTTCCCGTGAGCTGAGGGATGAGAAGCCCAGCTCCCGGCATGGTGGTCGGCCGTCCGTAATCAGGCCGGTGCCGACCAGATCGGGCCGTCGGCATTCCAGACACCAGCGCCCCCCCCTGCGCGGGGGCGGAGTGCGGTGGCGGTCAGTCGCGGGCGCGGGCGTCGCGGAGGTGGCCGGCCGCGGCCTGTTCCAGGTGGGCCAGGTCGCTGCTGACCGTGGCGAAGGTGAAGCCCTGGGCGAGCCGCTTGGCGGCCGTGACGCCGTTCGGGCAGTGGATCCCGGCCGCGATGCCCGCCGACTTCGCGGCCTCGGCCACCTTCGCGAGCGCCGCCTCGAACTTCTCACTGACCGAGGTGTCGGTGGAGGTGCGCCCGCCGAGGGCGATGGTCAGATCGGAGGGGCCGATGTAGACGCCGTCGAGCCCCTTGGTCGCGCAGATCTCCTCGGTGTTGCCGAGCGCCTGGGCGGTCTCGATCATCACGATGCAGGCGACCTGCTCGTTCGCCTCGGCCGGGGTCGGGCCCACCCGCAGCCCCGAGCGCATCGGGCCGTAGCTCCGGACGCCGTGCGGCGGATAGCGGCAGGCGCTGACGGCGGCGGCCGCCTCCTCGGCAGTGTTGACCAGGGGGACGATCACGCCGCGTGCACCGGCGTCGAGGGCCTGGCCGATCCAGAAGCCGTCGTTGGCCGGGACCCGGACCATACCGGCACTGATGCCGCGCGCGTCGATGGCGGTCATCGCGCCGAGGGTGCCCTTGTAGTCGAGGAGGCCGTGCTGGGCGTCCACGCAGACGTAGTCGTAGCCGAGCCCGGCCAGGCGTTCGGTGCCGACCGGGTTGTCGAGGACGACCCAGTAGCCGAGGATCCGCCGACGGGCGCGCAGCCGGGCCGCGAAGTCGGCGGGGGAATCGGCGGGGGAATTCGTCATGCTCTCAGCTTCTCTCATCAGCTCCCCACCTCATGCATGTTGTGAGCGAAACGCTCGCATGACTGCACGCAACACGCAAGACTCCGGATATTCGCGCAGGAGAAATGGCGCGTAACGCGCAGACTGCTAAGGTAACCCGCCAATCGCGGCCAGTCGCGGCGGCCAATCTCGGCGGCCAGTACCGCGGAGAGGATGAGACGCATGAGTCCGGCAAGTTCGCGCACATCACGCACGACGGCCGCGCCGGCCGGGGCGGAGGATCCCAGAAGGCTGCGGGCCCCGGATCGCCGTGCGCTGATCGCCCGCATGATCCAGACCGACGGGACCGTCGTCGTCGAGGAACTGGCCCGGTCCCTGGAGGTCACCCCCTCCACCATCCGCCGGGACCTCGCCCTGCTCACCGAGCAGGGCACGATCGCCCGCACCTACGGCGGCGCGATGAGCGCGGGCCGTACGGCCGAGCCGACGCTCGGCCAGCGCAGCGGCCTGGCCGTGGCCGAGAAGGACCGCATCGGGCGCTGGGCGGCCGCCCGGATCGCCCGGGGCGACACCGTCATCCTGGACGCCGGCACCACCACCGGACGGCTCGCCCACCATCTGCGCGGCCGGACCGAACTCACCGTCATCACCAGCGGACTGACCGCCCTGCGGGAGCTGGCCGAGGCCGACGGCATCGAGCTGATCACGCTCGCCGGGACGCTGCGCCACGTCAGCCAGGGCTTCGTCGGCCCGCTCGCCGAGCTGACCCTGGCCCGGCTCACCGCGGACAAGGTGTTCCTGGGCGCGGACGGCCTCGACGCGAAGCTCGGCATCTGCGAGGCCAGCCTTCAGCAGACCGCGCTCAAGGAGCTGATGGCCCGGCGCGGCGGACAGCTGTACATACTGGCCGACAGCAGCAAACTCGGTCAGTCGCCCTTCACCGCCTGGGCCCCGCTGACCGGGCCCTGGACGCTGGTCACCGACGGCGGCGCCACCGATGACCAGCTCGCGACCTTCCGGGCGCTGCCCGAGGTGGACGTGGTCACCGTCTGAAGGTGTGCCGCCCCGAGCCCACCTCGAACGGTTCTGCGTCGCCCGGCAGCTGGACCTCGGCCCGGGTGTTCGGCGGCACCAGCACCTCGACGACCAGCCGGTCTCCCTCATACCTCCAGCCCGCCTCGGCCCGCCCGTACGGGGTCAGCTGGGCGGCCTTGGCGTGGTCGAGCCCGCCGCCGGGGACGGGCGCGATGCGCAGCCGCCGCCAGCCGGGGGCGGCCGGGGCAAGACCGGCGACCGTACGGTGCAGCCAGTCGGCGACGGCGCCGAGCGCGTAGTGGTTGAAGGAGGTCATCTCGCCGGGGTTGATGGTGCCGTCCGGGAGCATGGAGTCCCAGCGCTCCCAGATGGTGGTCGCGCCCATGGTGACCGGGTACAGCCAGGACGGGCAGCCCCGCTCGAGCAGCATCCGGTAGGCGAGCTCCGGCTCACCGGCCGCGCACAGCGCGTCGCAGATCAGCGGGGTTCCCGCGAACCCCGTGGCGATCCGGAAGTCCGCGTCCCGCACGATCGCGGCCAGCCGCGCCCCGGCCCCCGCCCGCTGGCGCCCGGTCGGCAGCAGCGCGAAGCAGAGCGCCAGCGCGTACGCGGTCTGGGCGTCGGAGGACAGCCGTCCGGCCGGGGTCACGAACTCCTCCTGGAAGGCCGACCGCGCCTCCTTCGCCAGCTCGTCGTAGCGGACCGCGTCGTCCGCCTCGCCCAGCAGCCGGGCGGTTTCGGCCAGCACCTCGGCCGAGCGCACCAGATAGGCACCCGCCACCAGATCGCCGTCCGTACGGGCGGCTTCCGGGCGGTCCGGCGGGGCCGTCGGGTCGAGCCAGTCGCCCAGGTGGTGGTGGTCGCGCCACAGCCCGCCGCCCTCGCGCGCGTACCGGGCGGCGGTCTCCACCCAGGCGCGCATGCTGGGGTACTGGTCGCGCAGCAGCCCCAGGTCGCCGAAGCGCTGGTGGAGCACCCACGGCAGCAGCACCGCGACATCCGCCCAGACGGCCTGCGCCCGGGGGAAGGGCTCGAACTCCGGCGGTATGACGTCGGGCACCACCAGCGGCGGCACCTGCTCGGGGTGGGCCAGCTGCTCGGCCGACAGGTCGCGCAGCCAGCCGGCGAGCATGCCGGAGCAGTCGTAGAGGAAGGCGGCGGTCGGCGCGAACACCTGGATGTCGCCGGTCCAGCCCAGGCGTTCGTCGCGCTGCGGGCAGTCGGTGGGGATGTCCAGGAAGTTGCCGCGCATGCTCCATACGACGTTCTCGTGCAGCCGCTCCACCAGCGGCTCGGAGCAGGAGAACCAGCCGGTGCGCTCCATATCGGTGTGCAGCACGACGGCCCGTACGTCCGCCGGGTCCAGCGCCCCCGGCCAGCCGGTGATCTCGGCGTAGCGGAAGCCGTGGAAGGTGAATCGCGGCTCGTAGGTCTCGGTGCCCTCGCCGCGCAGGGTGTAGACGTCGGTGGCCTCGGCCTCGCGCAGCGGCCGCACCCCCAGTTCGCCGCCTTCCAGCACCTCGGCGTGGCGCAGGGTGACGGTGTGCCCGGCCGGGCCGCTGACCGTGATGCGCAGCCGCCCCACCAGGTTCTGACCGAAGTCCAGGACGGTACGGCCCGAGGGGGTGGTGATCACCTCGGTCGGCGCCAGGGTCTGGACGCGCCGGACCGGCGGACCGGTCGGCGCCACCAGTTCCCCGGCCGGCGGGTCGGCCCGCTCGACCGGGCTCCAGCCGGTGGTGTCATGGCCGGGGCGGGACCAGCCGTCGCGCTCCAGGCGGGCGTCGTACACCTCGCCGTCGTAGATCTCCGAGCGCAGCAGGGGGCCGGTGGCGGCCCGCCAGCCGGAGTCGGTGGCCACGGTCTCGCGCGTTCCGTCGGCGTACAGGATCTCCAGCTGGGCCAGCAGCGCGGTCTGTTCGCCCCCGATCGCGCGCCGCCCGCCGTGGAAGCCGATGCGGCCCGCGTACCAGCCCTCCCCCATCAGCGCGCCGACGGCGTTCGCGCCCTCGCGCAGCATGTCGGTCACGTCGAAGGTCTGGTAGCGCAACCGGTGGGCGTACGAGGTCCAGCCCGGCGCCAGTACGTGGTCGCCGACCCGTACGCCGTTCAGCTCGGCCTCGTACACACCGCAGGCGGTGATGTACAGCCGCGCGGCCGTCACCGGGCCGCGGACGGTGAACTCGCGGCGCAGCAGGTCGGCCGGGTGCGGGCCGTCCGCCTGGGGCCGGCCGGACGTGATGGGGCGGGCCGTCCAGTCCTCTGGCCGCAGCAGCCCCGTCTCGGCGTGGGCGGGTTCGGACCAGGCGGAGGGCTCGTCGCTGCCGGTGCCCCAGACCCGGACCCGTACGGCCACCCGCTGCCGGGAGCGCAGCGCCGGTCCTGGCCAGGGAACGAGCACGGACTCCGCGGACTCCACCCGCCCGGACGCGGCGAGTTCGGTGCCGTCCTCGGCGCACACCCGCACCTCGTACGCGGTCTGCTGCCAGTCCTCGGCGTCGGTGGCGGTGCGCCAGCTCAGCCGGGGTTCGGGCTCGCCGATGCCGAGCGGTTCCCGATGGTGTTCGAAGACCGGTGTGGTGACCTGCAACGCTGGTTCCTTTCCCTGTTCTCTACGAGTCGGACTGGACGAGTCGGACCGGGCCGAACAGGCCCGTGCGTATCTGGCCCGCCGCGACCGCGCGGGTCGGCGAGGCGTCGTCGAGATATCCGGCAAGCGTGCCGCTCACGACGATCTCGATGTCGTTGTCGCCCGCCCTCAGGGCGTCGGTGACCTCGACCGCCCACGGCCCCCACACCCGGCGGCCGACCGGGGCGCCGTTGACGCGGATCTCGGCGGTGCCGCGGACCTCCCCGAGGTCGAGGACGGTGCGCCCGGCCGGTGCGGCGGGCAGCCGGGCGGTGGTGCGGTAGCGGACCCGCCCGCCCAGGGCGCGCAGGCCGAGCTCTTCCCAGGCCGCGAGAGGCACCTCGGCCTCGGCGACCTCGGCCTCGATCGCCGCGTCGAGCAGCGCGCCGCCCCGGCGGCCGTCCACCGCGACCACCTTGAGCAGCACCGGGGTGGCGGCGGCCAGCGGGGCGGGCAGCCGTACCCATCCGTCGCCGTCCGTCGCGTACTCCCGGCCCTCGACCAGGACCGTGACGCTCAGCGGGGTGGGCACCCGCAGCGCCGTCGTACCGAGCGGGGCCGGGAAGCGCAGCCACTCCACGCGCTCGGGCCCGGGCGCCAGGTCCGGTACGAGCGGCAGGGCCACGCCGCCGGGGGCGGCGGCCGGCTCCAGCCAGTGGGCGCCGGGCAGCGGGTGGGGGCGGGCCCAGGAACAGATCCACCGCGGATCGCGGCCACCGCCGGCGATCCGCAGCCGCAGCGGCACGGGCGCGCCGTCGTGGCTCGCCTGCCAGCCCCCGCTGTCACTACCACTGCCGCTGATCCAGCCGAGGCCGCCACGCGCCGCCGGGGCCGAGTCGAGGGCCGCCCCGGTCGGGGTGGTGCCCGCGTCGGTGACCCGCAGCGTGAGGGTGTTCTCGCCGATGCGCAGCAACTCGCCGAGGTCGTATGCGTGGACGCGGATGTCGCGGTGGCCCGGATACGGGGCGAAGTCGCCCTGGCGGCCCACCTCGACGCCGTTGACCAGCACGGCGCACGCGCCGTCGGCGGCCACCTGGACCACCGGGTCGTCCGGGATCCGGTCCAGCCGGGACCCCAGCGTCAGCTCGTGGGTGCGGCCGGGGACCGAGCCGTCCCCGGCCTCCATCCACTCGGGGCGGCGGTACGCGTCCGGGTCGCCGACCACCGCGAACGACGCACGCACCGGCCCGTCCTCGACGGCCGTCAGCTCGATCTCCAGGGGGACGGTACGGCCGCGGGCGGACGGCGGCAGCGGGCTGAGGGTGCGGTACCCCTCCCCCTCCACGGGCAGCTCCGCCCCGTCGAGCAGCACCCGGCGGACCGCGCCCGCGCCCACCGCGAGCCACAGCCCGTCGAGACCGGCGTGCCCGTCGTGCCCGTCGCGGTCGTCGTGGTCGGGGATCGTCAGATGCGTACGGACCGCGACACGGCCGCCCGCCGGGACGGTCCGCCAGTCCAGGAACTCCTCGGGGACATATCCCTTGGGTCCCAGCCGCTCATCGTGCAGCGGGTCGTCCTGGATGCCGCGCGACAGCGACCACACCGCGGGCCGCCACGCCTCCGAGTCCGGGCCCCTGACCAGGGCGAACGGACCGAAGCCGACGGTAACCGGCGACCAGCCCCGCTCGGCCCCGGGCTCCAGGTGTTCCAGCCGCCACACCTCGATGGGCAGCACCCCCGTGCGGTCCGCGGCCGCCAGGTCCCCGTCGCTGTTGTCCAGGGTGGAGGTGGCGAGCCCGCGCCAGGGTCCTGGCAGCGGGACGGTCCCGGTGGCCGGGCCGAGGGGGGCGCGGGTCGGGGCGGGCAGTTCCTCGGCGAGCACCACCAGCGCCACCGCCCCGTCCTCGAACGGCACCTCTAGGAGCCAGGCCCCGTCCGGCGCCCGGGTCACGGCCAGTTCCGTACGGTCGCCGGTGCCCGGGTCCCAGCGCTGGGCGCGCGGCCGGTCCTGGCCCTCCAGCCGCACCCGGGCCGTACGGCCGTCGGCGGGCACGAAGTCGTAGCCCTCGGTGCGCAGCTGCTCCCAGTACCGCTCCCAGGAGAAGCCGTCCGTGGGCCAGTCGCCCATGGGGAAGGCGACGATCGGCGCCTTGGTGCCGCTGCGGTCGTCGTGTGCGACCAGGGCGAGGACCAGGGCGTCGCCGTGGCGGCGGAGCAGATACGGCGCGTCGGCGCTGACCCGTACCGGGCCCCGGGCCACCGCGGCGGGCACCTGCTCGGCGCTCTCGACGACCGTGACCAGACCCCGTGCGACGGCGTCGGCGAACAGCCGCCCGGCCTCAGCACCGTCGTCATCCGGGCCGCCGGGGAACAGTTCGGGCGCCCGTTCCACGCACACCACCCGGCCACCCGCCGCCGCGAAGCGGACGAGCGTACGGGCCGCTGCTGCGTGCAGGGCCGACGGCCCGGGCAGCACCACGGTGCGGTACCGCTCCTGGCCGATGACCAGGGCGGGGCCCGCCTCGTCGGCGGTCACCTCGCCTCCGGCGAGCGTGTTCTCGTCGAAGGTGTCGTGGTCGAGACCCGCGCGCTCCAGCACCCCGCGGCGCTCGGCGAACCAGCAGTTGACGCCGTTCAGCTCGTGATAGAGCCGCCCCGCCTCGGTCGCCGGGGCCAGCGGACCGTCCAGGGTGAGATACGCCTGGGCGGTCGTGGTCGGCGAGAGCAGGACCGTGTCGCACACATGGGTGCCCTCGGTCAGCACGGAGCACAGCCGCGCCACCGCGGTGGCGAACACGTGGTACGAGGACCAGTACGGCTGCCGCCAGCAGGTGGACGGCGGCGCCCACTCCCACCAGCCGCCGACGGTGCTGTAGTAGACGGCGTGCGGGTCGTACAGGGTCGCGCCGCGGCGCAGGAAGGGCGCGAGCCAGTCGTACGTCTCCTCCAGCGTGCCGCCCCAGCCGGAGGAGTGGAACGCCTCGATCCAGGTGCGCCGATGACCGAACGCGTGCGCCATCGAGCTGTGTGCCTTGGCGTCGCCCCAGTGGTCGCTGCCCGGCGCCCCGTATCCGGCGTGGGTGCCCTGGTAGTCGCCGTACACCCGGACACCGCCCACCGGGTCCCCCTCGCGGGCCGGTGAGGGCTGGTCGAAGCCGCAGATCAGGCCGTGCCGCGCGAAGAACGCCTCCTGCGGGTCGAAGAAGGCCCGGCGGCCCAGCCGGGCGCGGTGTTCCTGGTAGTCGCGGCGCACCCGCGCGGCGTGCGGGTCCCCGGCGGCATGCGGGTCCTCGCCCGCCCACAGCGCCCACAGCTCGGGCACCAGGTCGTAGCCGTACACCTCGGCGAAGCTCGCGGCGAAGTCGCGGCCCCAGGTGGGCATGGCGGGCAGCTCGTCCTGGAAGAAGCCGCCGATGGCGCGGCCGAACCACTTTCCGACGTGTCGCTCCAGGGTGCCGTGCACCCGGTCGAGCAGCGCCGCGCAGGCGGCCTCGCCGAAGTAGTCGAAGCCGCTGACCCCGCTGTGCACCAGGGTGATCTCGGCGGGGCCGCCGCTCCAGCGGGCCGCGCCGCCGCGCAGCGGCACCGCGCGACCCCGGCGGGCAAGCAGGACGCGATC
>NZ_JBSFMM010000266.1:0-13912 GCF_053599555.1 Streptomyces sp. NPDC000941 | reverse complement strand
TAGAGCATCACCTTGCCAAGGTGAGGGTCGCGAGTTCGAATCTCGTCGTCCGCTCCATGGCCTTGAGGCGCCGGTCTAATCGACCGGCGCCTCAAGGCTTTTATGGCCTCGTGGTCTGCCGTTCTCGCTGATTCCCACTGACATTTGTCATCCGGGCCCATGACAGCCCGCACTACCCGCGCCCCTCGGACGCCGGAAGCCTGGAGACATGCATCTCGGGGACAGTGCGCTGAGCGACAGCGCGATACATGTCACAGAACTTCGACGCAGGTACGGGCGTCCATCAGGACCTTCCTCGGCCCAGGGCTACGAGGCCGTGCGCGGCGTCTCCTTCTCGGTCGAGCACGGCGAGCTGTTCGCGCTGCTGGGCACGAACGGCGCCGGGAAGACCTCCACCGTCGAGCTGCTGGAAGGCCTGGCCGCCCCGACCGGCGGCCAGGTGCGGGTGCTGGGCCGTGACCCGTACCGCGAGCGGGCGGAGGTCCGGCCGCGGATCGGGGTGATGCTGCAGGAGGGCGGCTTCCCGTCCGAGCTGACCGTGAGCGAGACCGTACGGCTGTGGGCCGGCTGCACCAGCGGGGCGCGGCCGGTCGGCGAGGCCCTGGAGCTGGTGGGGCTCGAACGGCGCCGGAACGTACGGGTCAAGATGCTCTCCGGCGGCGAGCGGCGCCGCCTGGACCTGGCGCTCGCGCTGCTCGGCCGCCCGGATGTGCTCTTCCTCGACGAGCCGACGACCGGCCTCGACGCGGAGGGGCGGCGGGAGACCTGGGAGCTGGTGCGCTCGCTGCGCGACCAGGGCACCACGGTGCTGCTGACCACGCACTATCTGGAGGAGGCCGAGGCGCTGGCCGAACGGCTCGCGATCATGCACGAAGGGCGGATCGCCGCCTCCGGACGGGTCGCGGACATCGTGGCCGAGCGGCCCTCGCAGCTCTCCTTCGCGCTCCCGGCCCCCCTCTCCGCCGCCGATCTGCCCTCGCTCGCCCAGCTCGGCGCCGCCGAGCGCGAGACGGACGGGCGGACGGTACGGCTGCGCACCCGCGACCTCCAGCGCACGGCCACCGAGGTGCTGGTGTGGGCGCGGGACAAGGGGCTCGAACTCGGCGGGCTCGACGCCCGGTCGGCGTCGCTGGAAGAGGCATTCCTGCATATCGCCCAGGGCCTGGAGAAGACGGAAACGGCGAAGGGGAACGCCCGATGACCACGACCCACACCACCACGACAGGCGCCACCACGACAGGCGCCACCACGACAGGCGCCACCACCGGCGCCACGGCGGCCGGCGCCACGACGACCGGCGCCCGCACGACCGCGCGCGCCCGCGTCGCCTCCCTCGCCCGCGCCGAACTGACGCTGCTGGTACGGAACAAGGCCGCGCTGACCTATGCCCTGCTGCTGCCCGGTTCGCTCACCCTCAGCATGACCACCTTCACCAGCGAGATCGACCTCGACAAGGTCGGTCTGGACCTGCCCACGCTGGTCCTCCCCGGCTCGATCGGCCTGGCGCTGATCCTCGCCGTCTATATGAACCTCGTGGGCGTCTACGTCATCCGGCGCGAGGAGTTGGTCCTCAAGCGGCTGCGCGCCGGTGAGCTGACCGACCCGGAGATTCTGGCCGGGGCGGCGCTCCCCGCCGTGCTGATGGGGCTGGTCCAGTGCGTGCTGATGGTCGCCGCGGTGGGCCCGGTGCTTGACGCGCCGGTGCCCGAGGCGCCGCTTCTGGCCGTGCTCGGGGTGGCGGCCGGTCTGGTCCTGATGCCCGCGCTGGCCGCCGCGACCGCGGCCTTCACCAAGACCGCGGAGTCCGCGCAGCTCACCCCCATGCCGATGATGCTGGTGTCGATGCTGGCCTCGGGTCTGTTCGTACCGCTCGACGTCATGCCGGACCGGGTGGCGGCGGTGTGCGAATGGGCGCCGCTGACCCCGGTGGTCGCCCTCGTACGGTCCGGGTGGACCGGCGGGATGGGCGTCGGCGAGGCGCTGACGGCCCTGGCCACGGCGGCGGCCTGGACGGCCCTGGCAGGGTGGACCGTACGCCGGCGGTTCCCGTGGGAGCCGCGGCGCTGACCGGTCTTGAGGGCTCGAGGGGGAGGGCGGGGTTCGTGATACGCCGATGGAAGCGGCGCAGCCGCCAGGTGCGCGTGGAGCTGTTCACGCGCTGGACGCTGTACGCGCTGCCCTGGATCATGCTGCTCGCCATGGCGGGTCCGCTGCCCGACAGACTGCGGTCGGAGGCACCGGCGAACGGGCTGGCCTGGGGGCAGTTCGGCCTGGCGGTGGTCCAGAACGTGCTCGCGATTCCGCTGCTGCGGAGGGGGATCGAACATCGGCTGCGCGAGCGCGTGGCGCCTCGGGGGCTGTTGGCGCTCGCCGGGGCGATGATGGCGGCAGGGCAGTGCGCGGGGGTGGCGCTGCTGATCGTGGACGGGGCGTCGGAAGGCTCGGCGTTCATGTCGGCGGCGACCATGAACACGCTGCCGTTCTCCCTCTCGTGCCCCCTGCTGCTGTCCGTCCGCGCCTTCACCCTGGTGCACGCGGGAATCGCCGCGGCGACGCTCGCGGCGCTGTCCGTCGCGCAGGCGAGCGTCTTCCTGTCGGTGTCCTCCCCCCTGGCGGTGCTCCTCATGGCCGCCCTGTCCGCGTTCTCGGTCCGCAGCTCGATATGGATCCTGGAAGTGATGTGGGAGCTGGACGCCGGCCGCGAGGTGCAGGCGCGGCTCGCGGTGGCGGAGGAGCGGCTGCGGTTCGGCCGCGATCTGCACGATGTGATGGGCCGGAACCTGGCGGTGATCGCGCTCAAGGGCGAGCTCGCGGTGCAACTGGCGCGGCGCGGACGGCCGGAGGCCGCCGAGCAGATGGTGGAGGTGCAGCGGATCGCGCAGGAGTCGCAGCGGGAGATCCGGGACGTGGTGCGCGGCTATCGGGAGGCGGATCTTCAAGTGGAGCTGGCCGGAGCGCGGTCGGTGCTGCGGGCGGCCAAGGTCGACTGCCGTATCGACTACCGGATCCCGAACGAGGGCGACGCCGAAGGCGAAGGCGCACAGCCCGCTTCGGCGGTGCGGTCGGCGCTGGCGTGGGTGGTGCGCGAGGGCACGACCAATGTGCTGCGCCATGCGGAGGCGGCCCGCTGCACAGTACGGGTGCAGGTGGGGCGGGCGGCGGACGGGGGCCGTACGGCGGTGCTGGTCATGGAGAACGACGGGGTGCCGGAGGCCGAGCCACGCGTGCCCGGTACGTCGAACGGTACGTCGGGCAACGGTACGTCGGGCAACGGGCTCAAGGGGCTGCGGGAGCGGCTGGCGCCGCTGGGCGGCACGCTGTGGTCGGGCCCCGGGGAGGGCGGTACGTACCGGCTGCGGGCCGAACTCCCGCTGGCGGGACACGAGAGGCCCGAGACGATCAACAGGCATGAGGGGGCCGGCGTATGAGCGGGACGTCCGCGATCCGGGTGCTGCTCGCGGATGACGAGCATCTGATCCGGGGCGCCCTCGCCGCCCTGTTGTCCCTCGAAGAGGATCTGCTGGTGGTCGCGGAGGCCGCGACCGGTCCCGAGGCGCTGGCGATGGCCCGGGCGCACCGGCCCGATGTGGCGGTGCTGGATCTGGAGATGCCGGGGGCTGATGGGGTGTCGGTGGCGGCCTCCCTGCGGTCGGAGTTGCCCGGCTGCCGGTCCATGATCGTGACCAGCCATGGCCGTCCGGGCCATCTCAAACGGGCGCTGGAGGCCGGGGCACGGGGCTTTCTGCCCAAGACCGCGTCGGCGCAGCGGCTCGCCGAGATCATCCGTACGGTGCACGGCGGCAACCGCTATATCGACCCCGAGCTGGCGGCCGACGCGATCAGCGCCGGTGACTCCCCGCTGACCGCGCGGGAGGCGGAGCTGCTTGAGCTGGCGGCGGACGGCGCGTCCATCGCGGAGATCGCCCAGCGGGCCGCGCTGTCGCAGGGGACGGTCCGCAACTATCTGTCCTCGGCCGCGTCCAAGATCCCGGCCGAGAACCGCCACGCGGCGGCCCGGATGGCACGCGAGCGCGGCTGGATCTAGCGACTCGATCCAAGCGACTTGAGCTAAGCGACTTGAGCTAAGCGACTTGATCTAGCCGACTGCCTCGCACAGGATCCGGGCCAGTTCCTGGGGCTGGGAGAACATCGGCCAGTGGCCGGTGTCCATCTCGACCAGCCGCCACCGCTCGCTCTTCAGCAGCTCGACCACGTCGTCACTCGGCTGGGGCCAGTCGAGCAGGCACTTGATGTACGTCGTCGGCAGCTCGCCGAGCGGGCGCGACAGCTGGGCCGGTTCGATCAGCGAGGCGCCCGGGTGCGGGGTCGCGCGGTCGACGAAGTGGGCGATCTGCTCGTCGGTGAGGTCCTGACCGGCGAAGTCGGCCGCGGGGGGCACCGCCCAGAAGCCGCCGTTCCCAGCGATCTCGGTCGCCTCCCGCCCGTCAGCCCAGCCGGAGACGAACGACTCCCCGTCGGTCGGCACATTGGAGTCGACGAACACCACATGAGCCAGCCGGTCGCCGATCCGCTCGGCGGCCTGGCCGACCGGGGTGCCCGAGTAGCTGTGGCCGACCAGCACGACATCGCGCAGATCGAGACGCTCGACCTCGGCGACGATGTCCGCCACATGCGTCTGCTGCCCGGCCGGCACACCCCGCTTCTCGGCCACGCCCGACAGCGTCAACGGATGGGCGCCATGCCCGGCCGCACGTAGCCCCGGCACCACCTCGTCCCACGCCCAAGAGCCCAGCCACGCACCCGCCACCAGTACGAATTCAGCCATGCGGGGAAACGTAGCGCAGGGGTACGACAGTCCGCAGCCCGACCACCAAATCGCACACACATTCGGTCGACCGGTTACCCTGGATCCATGCCCCCGTACCTCCAGGGCTCGCTCTTCGACCAGGCCGACGACATCCGTCTCGGCCCGCTGGCCGATATGCGCAGAACGGCGCTCGGCGACGGGGCCTGGATCGATCTGCTGCCCGGGTGGCTGAGCGGGGCGGACGCCCTGTTCACCCGCCTCGCCGACGAGGTGCCCTGGCGGGCGGAGCGGCGGCATATGTACGACCAGGTCGTGGACGTACCGCGGCTGCTCGCCTTCTACGGCGCCGACGACCCGCTGCCGCACCCCGTCCTGGACGAGGCGCGGACCACACTCTCATCGCACTACGCCACCGAACTGGGCGAACCGTTCACCACCGCCGGGCTCTGCTACTACCGGGACGGCCGGGACAGCGTGGCCTGGCACGGCGACCGGATCGGCCGGGGCGCCCGCGAGGACACCATGGTCGCGATCCTGTCCGTGGGCGCCCCGCGCGACCTCGTGCTGCGCCCGCGCCGCGGCGGGGCCGGCGTGCGGCAGCCGCTCGGGCACGGCGATCTGATCGTGATGGGCGGCTCCTGCCAGCGGACCTGGGAGCATGCGATCCCCAAGAGCACCCGGGCCACGGGGCCGCGGATCAGCGTCCAGTTCCGGCCGCACAACGTCGCCTGATGGCGGGAACCGGGCCCGCGCGGGGAACGAGGTAGTTCCCTCGTCTCGGGTTTGGTTATAGTGGAGGCGCGCCGGACGGAATCCGTCCCGAATCCGGACGGAAGTGACCGGCGCATGCGGACGTAGCTCAGTTGGTAGAGCGCAACCTTGCCAAGGTTGAGGTCGCGAGTTCGAGCCTCGTCGTCCGCTCTTAGAACGAAAGCCCTGGCCACATCGGCCAGGGCTTTCGCCGTATCGGTACGACCGGCCGTCAGGACCAGCGGGTGCCGGTCAGGCGCTCGTACGCCTCCACGTACTTCGCCCGCGTCCGCTCCACGATCTCCTCCGGCAGCGGGGGCGGCGGCTGCTCGCTGTGCCGGTCCCAGCCGGAGGCCGGGGAGGTCAGCCAGTCGCGGACGAACTGCTTGTCGAACGACGGCTGCGGGCGCCCCGGCTGCCACTGGTCGGCGGGCCAGAAGCGGGAGGAGTCGGGGGTCAGCACCTCGTCGGCGAGGACCAGCTCATGCCCGTCCGCGCCGCCCTCGGCCGGCGCATGGCCGAACTCGAACTTGGTGTCGGCGAGGATGATCCCCCGGTCGCGCGCGATATCGCGGCCCCGGTTGTAGACCGCGAGGGTGGCCTGGCGCAGCTGGGTGGCGGTCTCGGTGCCGACCCGGCGGGCCACCTCCTCGTACGGCACGTTCTCGTCGTGCTCGCCGACCTCGGCCTTGGTGGCCGGGGTGAAGATCGGGGAGGGTAGCTCGGAGCCGTCGGCCAGGCCCTCGGGCAGGGCGATCCCGCAGACCGTACGGCTCTCCCGGTACTCGGCCAGGCCCGAGCCGGTCAGATAGCCGCGCGCCACGCACTCCACCGGGAGCATGCTCAGCGACTGGCACACCAGCGTGCGGCCCGCCCAGTCGGCGGGGGCGCCCTCCGGCACCTCGGTGGACAGCACGTGGTTGGGCACGACGTCGATCAGCTGGTCGAACCACCACAGGGAGAGCTGGGTGAGCACCCTGCCCTTGTCGGGGATCTCGGTCGGCAGTACCCAGTCGTAGGCCGACACCCGGTCGCTGGCGACCATGACGAGGTCGCCCTTCTCGTTCCGGTAGAGGTCGCGCACCTTGCCTGTGTGCAGATGCACAAGGCCTGGCACCTCCACCGGCTCGGGCTTCTCCACGAATCCGGACACGGTTCCTCCTGGTGGGTTTGTCCAAGACCCCCACGATTCTGCCCCACGCCCCACCGCCCGGCCGAAGCGGGGCGCACCGGGCGTGGCCTGGGCCTTCAGCCCCGTTTGCAGATGCGGTCCAGGAGGTTGGCGGTGGCCCGCTGCACCCGTACGTCGGTGTGGCCGGGCCGGTCGAGCGCCGGGGTCCAGGCGAAGGTGCCGGAGGCGAAGACGAGGGCGCCGCTGGGAGCCCGGTACAGCGAGGTGTCCTGGTGCCGGAGGGCCCCCTCGGCGTCCCGGTACGGGGAGTGGGCGAGCAGGATCCGGCGCAGATGCGCGGGCAGGCAGGTGCGCGGGAAGTAGCGGTCGGCCTCGCCCGCGACCAGGCCGGGCAGCTCGTCGCCCTCGTCGGCACCGGTCGCCTCCCACAGCCAGTGGCTCGCGTTGCGCACGATCAGCGGGGCCGGCTCGGGGACCGGGCCCACGTACTGAATGCCCAGCAGCTGCTGCTCGGGCGTCGTCTCCCGCCACAGCGCCGAGCGGCCGGGGCCGCGGCGCTTATGGCAGGTCAGCAGGCGGTCCGGACCGGAGGGCGAGGGCACGAGGCCGACCTGCCAGTACATGGTGTTGGCGGAGAGGAAGACCAGCGAGGTGCCGCCGTCGCGGGCCTCCTCGACGGTGCGCCGCAGCGGGGCCGACCAGTACTCGTCATGGCCGGGGAAGACCAGGCCGCGGTAGCGGGTCGGATCGATACGGCCCGCGTGCAGATCGCGGGTCTCGGCGTACGCGAGGTCGTAGCCCATCCGCTCGGCGAAGCGGATGAAATCGTACGCGTGGCCCACGTGCAGCGGCAGCCCGGCGCCCGCGTACGGCCGGTCGAAGGAGACCGTGACCGCCGCCCGCGACTCGCCGAGCAGCCGGCCGCGCTCGTCCCACGCGTGGTACAGGCTGGCGCCGGTCCGGCCGTCCTCCGGGTAGAGGTTGTACGCCTGCCAGGTGATGTCCGGGAGGACGAGGAGCAGATCGGCGGGGTGGGTGTCGTGGACGGTGAAGGGGATGTGGTTGCGGTAGCCGTCGGCGGTGGTCAGCACGGCGACATACGCGCCGGGGTTCCAGTACGAGGGGATCTGGAGCCGCCAGGACAGCCACCAGTGGTGGCAGGAGACAGTGCGGTCGGCGGCGAGCGGGGGCGGCTGGACGATACCGGCCAGCCGCGGGCTGCTGGTCATCTTGGCGGCGCCGTCGCCGCCGTAGTGGCCGATGCGGTAGACGTCCACGCTGAACTGCTGGGGCGGGTCGACGGTGACCCGGAAGTCGATGGACTCGCCGGGGGCGGCGGCGGAGGCCGAGGTGAAGCCCTTGATCTGGCGGTGCACGTCGTCGGCGGTCCGGGTGGAGGGGATATGACCGGGCCCGGGGTCGGCGGCCTCGGTGGCCCCCGTGGCCGGGTCGTGGTCCACGTACCACGGCACCAGGCGGCCCGTCTCGCTGAAGCAGGTCTGCCTGCCCCGCAGCCAGGGCAGCGGGCCCTGGCCGAAAGGGTCCGTCACCGCGTGTGCGAGCGCTCCCGACTCCCAGCGCCTGACCGGTTCCGTGGCGTCCACGACTGGCTCCCCTCCCTGCCTTCCCTGCCTCCCCTGGCGGCGTATCGCCGCCAGCCCCAGCACATCACATTACGCACTCAATCCATCACTGATCGTCGCGAATTTGCCGAACCCAGACCCAGGGCGTTCACACCCGACTGTCATCCGGGCGGACCTTGATTGCAGACCTCGATCAACGCGCTGAGCTGCGAGATCGCGCGGGCGTCGGCGCCCGCCGTCACACCAGCCGGACCGGCTTCTCCGGCCGTACGCCCACCTCGCCGAGCCAGGCGCGCAGCGGCTCGGCATCCCCGTCCTCGACCAGGCTCAACACCGGATTCGCCAGATCGGCCCGCCGCCGCCCGCCGAACATCAGCGTGGGCCCGTCCAGCCAGTCGAGCCCCGGCGCCGCGCCCGCGGTGTCTATGGCGGCGCAGCACACCATGGCCGTGACATGGTCGGCCAGCAGCTCCCGGCCGGTACGGGGCGGCTGAAGCGGGAAGAGCGGCGCGAAGCCGTCGATCCACGGGTCACCGCCCCCGGGCCCGGCCCCCGGGTCCGCAAGGCCGCCGGCCTGGCCGGTCGCCCGGGTGGCCGCCTGGTGGGCGGCCTCCTCGCGGGCCACGTCCGCGCCGAGCCGGACCGCGACCTCCTCGCCGAGCTGCCCCGTCGGGGCAAGGCCTGGGGCGGCGGTGAGCCGGTCCATGACGCGGGCGAGGGTGGGCGCGGCGGGCCCGGGCTCCGGGCCCTGGTCACCCGTCGCCTCATGGGGCGCCGCACGGCCGGTAGTGGGTCCACTGTGGCGAGCCTGCTCATCGAGCACACGGTGCAGACGAGCGGCCTCCACGCGCCATTTGCGGTCCACGACCTCCTCCGGATACTCGCCCCAGTCGACCGGCGCCCAGTCCGGGCCGGGCTCGCTCGGGCCGCCGTGGAACAGCCGGGCGGCCAGCAGGGACGTCGCCTCGTCGATCAGCCCCGGCTCCTCCAGCAGATCGCAGGCGGGCCGCTCGCTGAGCCGGGAGGCGAACCCCTCGGCCAGCCGGTCGCGCCGGGAGAGCTCGGTGAGGGCCGCGACCACGCCCGCGTCCAGCCGGGCCGGCCAGCGGCCCATCCGCCACGCGGGCAGCGCGACCCTGGTCAGCAGCCGGTCCCACCCCGCGTACGCCAGGCCGACCTGCTCCTGGGCCACGATCCGCAGGCCGTAGTCGACGGTCTGGGCGCGCTCGGAGGCGGCCGCGGCGACGGCCCGCTCCATCTCGGCGGCGTGGTCCCGGCAGCCGCGCAGCAGCAGCCGGGCGATCCAGCCGAGGAACGCGAGGGCGGGGCGGCGAACCGCCCGGCCGAGCGCGGCGACAGGGGCCGTACGGCCGGCATCCCCGGCCTTGCCCACGCTCCCGGAGCCGCGGGCGACGGCGACGGCGGCGTCCAGGCCACGGACGAAGCGGCGGGCGGCCGCTATGTCCGGGTGTACGGAAGGGCCGGTGCCCGCGACGACGGGCGCGAGCAGGGCGCGCAGCTCGGCGACCCGCATCCACCACAGGAACGGCGAGCCGATGACCAGCACAGGGGCCTGCGGACCCCGCCGCTCGCCTCTTCCCACCACCGAAGCACCGGCGGGCGCGCTGCCCATGCCACCGCTGCTCTTGGGGCCGCCGCTGTTCTTGGGGCCGCCGCTCTTGGCGCCGTGCGCCCGATGCGTACGGTCCTCCAGCCAGCTGTCGCAGTCCGGGGTGAGCGCTATGGCGGACGGGGCGGGCACCTCCAGCCGATCGGCCAGGTCGCGGATCAGGCGGTAGAGGTCCGGGGCCGTCTCCTCGGCGATGGGCACGGTGGGGCTGAGCGCCGGTCTGGCCCGGACCACCACGGCGGCCACGGCCGCCGCCAGCAGCAGGACCACCACGGCCCCGCCGACCACCGCCCAGCGGACGGCGGTCCACTCCTCGCCATGAGAGCCGCCGAGCCGCCCCGTGGCCCCGCCGACCAGCAGTACGGCGGCGACCGCCGCCGGGAGAAGCGCGACCGCGAGCGCGGTGCTCCGGATCCGCAGCACCGCGAGAGCACGAGCACGCGCTGAAAGCGCGCCTGCTTCCGGACCTGCCACGGTTCCATCACCCCCTGCTGTCCAGCCATGAATGAGCGGACGACGGTGGTGTTGTGCCCTTACTCCCCCCACTGTCGCACCGGCCGCCCGCGCCGCAACGCCGGTGGGCCAGTTGCCGCCCCGCGCCTGAGCGGCACACTAGTTGGGGGTCCGCGCATGCGTCAGCAGGTTGCCGGGAGGGCTCACCCGATGGAATGGCCTTGGCCAGAACCGGGAACTTCTCGAGGAACCTTCTGGACGCCTACAGGTCGCCCTCGACCCGTTCTCGACCGAGCCTCAAGGCCCTCACGAGCCTCAGGCCGACGCCACCCCGGACCCGGCGTCCTCCGCCGCCTTGGCGGCGATGTCCGAGCGGTGGTGGGAGCCGTCCAGGCCGATCCGGGCGACCGCGCGGTACGCCCGTTCGCGCGCCTTGACCAGGTCGGAGCCGGTCGCGGTCACGGACAGCACCCGGCCACCCGCGCTCACCACGTCACCCGACGCAACGTCCCGCTTGGTGCCCGCGTGCAGGACGTACGCCTTGGGCGCGTCCTGCTCCGCCACCTCTGCCAGACCGGTGATCGCATCACCCGTACGGGGCGTCCCCGGATAGTTGTGCGAGGCGACCACGACGGTCACCGCCGCGCCATCACTCCAGCGCAGCGGCGCCAGCGAGTCGAGCCGGCCGGTCGCGGCGGCCAGCAGCACACCGGCCAGCGGGGTCTTCAGCCGGGCCAGCACCACCTGGGTCTCCGGGTCGCCGAAGCGCGCGTTGAACTCGATCACCCGCACCCCGCGCGAGGTGATCGCCAGCCCCGCGTACAGCAGCCCCGAGAACGGCGTCCCCCGGCGGCGCAGCTCGTCCACGGTCGGCTGCAACACGGTCGCCAGCACCTCGTCGACCAGCTTGGGGTCCGCCCACGGCAGCGGGGAGTACGCACCCATGCCGCCCGTGTTCGGACCCTCGTCGCCGTCGTAGGCGCGCTTGAAGTCCTGAGCGGGCTGCAGCGGCACGACCGTCTCGCCGTCCGTGACGGCGAACAGCGACACCTCCGGGCCGTCCAGATACTCCTCGATCACCACCCGCCCGCACGCCAGCGCATGCTCGCGGGCGGCGTCGAGATCGCTGGTCACGACGACGCCCTTACCGGCCGCCAGCCCGTCGTCCTTGACGACGTACGGCGCGCCGAAGGCGTCCAGCGCCTCGTCGATCTCCGCCTCGTCCGTACAGACGTAAGCGCGCGCGGTGGGCACGCCGGCCGCCGCCATCACATCCTTCGCGAACGCCTTCGACCCCTCCAGCTGCGCCGCGTCGGCGGACGGCCCGAACACCGGGATCCTCCGCTCCCGCACCACATCCGCCACCCCCGCCACCAGCGGAGCCTCCGGGCCGACCACCACCAGCTCCGCCTCCAGCGAGGCGGCCAGCTCGGCGACGGCCGCGCCGTCGAGGGCGTCGACCGTATGCAGCTCGGCGACCTCCGCGATGCCGGCGTTGCCTGGCGCGCAGTGCAGAGCCGTGACGTCGGGGTCGAGGGACAGTGCGCGGCACAGGGCGTGTTCGCGGGCGCCGCTGCCGATGACGAGGACCTTCACGGTGTGCAGCCTATTGCCTCGCCGCCGGCCCCCCGCGCCCCGGGGCCCGGCCGCGCCCTGTCGGCGGGCCGGGCGGGTGTGATCAGACCCAGTTCACAGCTCGCCGGAGCGGACGCCGTTGCGGAAGGCGTCCCACTCCTCGGCGGTGTAGCGGAGGGCTGGGAAGGCGGGGTTCTTCGAGTCGCGGATGGCGACGCCACCGCCGGGGAGATCGGTGATCTCTATGCAGCCATTGCCGCCGTCGCTGAACGACGATTTGCGCCACGGCGCCGCGCTCAGATCTATGGCGTAGAGGTCGTCCTTGCGGCCGGTGGCACTCACGCGGTGTTCCTCTCCAGCAGGTCCCTTATGGTCTCCCCGGAATCATCCACCGAAAGCGCCGCCGCGACGATACGTTCGAATGCGGTCTCGAAGAGCTTCACATCCTCCGTTCCCTCCACGAAGTCGCCGCCTCGGATGTTCTCCAGGTAAGCCACGGTCGGCCATGGCTGCGGGAAGCGCACCACGTGGAAGAGTCCCAGCATCCCGGGGTGTGGGGTGGCGGTCAGCGGCATGACCTGAATGGTGATGTTCGGCAGCTCAATCATGTCCAGCAGGTGCCGCAGTTGCTCCCGCATAAGGGATGGGTGCGCGGCGAACCGCTGATGCAGCGCGGCCTCATGGATGACTGCCCACAGCTTTATCGGCCTGTCCAGCCGGGTGAGGATGGCCTGCCGCGTCTTGCGGACCTCGGCGAGGGCCATGACCTCTTCCGTGGTGTGGGTGATGCCGGTCGCAGCGATGATCTCCCGTGCGTACGCGCCGGTCTGCAGCAGGCCGGGGATCAGGCCCGGCGTGTAGATGTAGGTGCTCTCGGCATCGGACTCAAGCGTCAGGTAGTCCTTGTACGCCAGAGGCACCACATCACCGTACGCCCGCCACCACCCCTGCTTCCCGGCGTCGCGCGCCAGATCAATCAGCGCGGAGACGACTCCCGGGTCCGTCACGTCGTACAGCTTCAGGAGCTTCGCCACGTACTGCGGAGGCATCCGCGCCTTGGCGTTCTCAATACGGGACATCTTGCTCTCGTCCCAGCCCATCGCCTCACCGGCGACGGCCATGCTCATCCCTGCTTCACGACGGTATTTCCGCAGAGCCTCACCGAGGCGACGCCTCCGCAGAGTTGGTACAGCTCGTGAATTCGGCATGGTGTCTATTTCCCCTCCAAGGTGCGCCAGACGGCGACTTGGGTGCAGCTTGGCATGGCTCAGGTTCGCAAGTCGATAGAACACTTTTTCTTCTTCATGCGAATTAGAGCTCCAAGCTTGCCGAGTACGTCGCGACCAGGGCATTCTTCCTGCACGCCACGAGCAAACTGATGCCGCTGGAGCTGCCATGCCTGCGCCGCTGAACCCCCAACTCCCCACCCCCGGCCCGGTCATCAGCAGCGCCATAGCGTCCGGAACCGGCCACCCCTCGTACAGCCAAACCCTCCCCTGCGAACCCGAATCCGCCCGCCACGCCCGCCTCCTCGTCCGCACCGCCTGCGACACCTGGCACCTGCCCGGCCTCGCCGACCGCGCCGAGCTGGTGATCTCGGAGCTGGTGAGCAACTCGGTGCAGCACAGCGGCAGTCGTGCCATGCGCGTGACCGTCTCCCACCCGGCGCCCGACCGAGTCCGGTTGTCCGTCGTCGACCGGTCCCACGCCAAACCCGCCGCCCGCACCGCCTCCGAGGACGACGAGCACGGCCGTGGCCTGGCTCTCGTCGAGGCGGTCTGCGACCGCTGGGGCACGGATCCGCTCCGCTGGGGCAAGCGGGTCTGGGCGGAGTGCGCCCTGGAGGCGCCCGACCTCACACCACACGCGAAGGACACTGCTTGATGAGCAGGGGCGCTCCGCTTCGCTACGCCTGCGCCTATGCGCCGTCTCGCGGTATTCGGCTCGGGCGGGTGCGGGTTTCGTCTCGGACCCTGCGGGTCCAAAGCGCCGGCAGCGGGAAGGAAGAGGGCGGCCGACCC
>NZ_JBSFMM010000265.1:0-14485 GCF_053599555.1 Streptomyces sp. NPDC000941 | reverse complement strand
ACGTCAAATAGTAGTTTGTTTGGTTGGTGAAGGGAGTTATGGAGTGTGCTATTCCGATCCCCGGGGCGCCCGGCCCGCGCCGAGCAGGGCGCGGGCGGCGGT
Organism: Streptomyces sp. NPDC000941; assembly: GCF_053599555.1. Taxonomy (NCBI): domain Bacteria; kingdom Bacillati; phylum Actinomycetota; class Actinomycetes; order Kitasatosporales; family Streptomycetaceae; genus Streptomyces; species Streptomyces sp. NPDC000941. The sequence continues at coordinate 14,383 of NZ_JBSFMM010000265.1, read as the reverse complement.
CGCGCGGCGGAGGTGGAGGTGGGCGTCGTGCTCCCAGGTGAAGCCGATGCCGCCGAGGATCTGGACGCAGTCCTTGGCGCAGCTGTGGGCGGCATCGAGCGCGGTGGCGGCGGCGAGCGCGGCGGTCAGGGCGAGCGGGTTCTGCTGCGCGTGTGTGGCGGGGCCGGTGTGGGTCGTGGGCTCCGCCCGGGTCGTGGGCTCGGCGCGGGCCGTGGGCGCAGCGCGGGCCATGGGCTCGGCCCGGGCCATGGGCTCGGCCCGGGTCGCGGGCGCAGCGTGGGTCGCGGGCTCGGCGCCCGTCGCGGGCTCCGCCCGGGTCGCAGGCTCGGCGCCTGTCGCAGGCGCGGCGCGGGTCGCGGGCTCGGCCCGGGTCGCGGGCTCGGCACCCGTCGCAGGCTCGGCGCGCGCCGCCGAGTCCTCACCCCGCGCCCGTTCCTCGCCCCGCGCCCGTTCCTCGCCCGCCGCGCGGGCCGCGTCCCAGGTCAGGGCGCGCGCCTGCTCGACGCGTACGAGCATGTCGGCGCACAGGTGCTTGACGGCCTGGAACTGGCCGATGGGCCGCCCGAACTGCTCGCGCGTCTTGGCGTGCGCGACCGCGGTGTCCAGGGCCCACGCCGCCGTCCCGCACGCCTCGGCCGCGAAGAGCACCGTAGCCAGGTCCCGCACCAGCCCAGGGTCCACGGCGAGCGCCCGGTCGGCGTGGACGGCCGTACGCAGGGCCCTCACCTCGGCCGTGGGGCGGGTCGGGTCGGCGCTGTCGTGGGGGCGGATCTCCAGGTCGCGGGCGTCGACGGCGAACCACGCCGTGCCGCCGTCGGCGGCCGTGGCGGCCAGGACGACGAGGTCGGCGTCGGCCGCGCCGAGCACCGGCGGCGCGCAGCCGTCCAGCACCCAGCCCCGCGCCGCGTCGCCCGGCGCCGCGGGGGCGGCGGTGAGCGACCCGGCGCCCAGGGCGACCGCGCCGATGCGCGTACCCCCGGCGAGCGCGGCGGTCAACTCGCCCTGCCCCGCCCGCGCCAGCACCGCCGAGGCCAGTACGGTCGGCAGATACGGCCCGGGGAGCACCGCCCGCCCGGTCTCCTCCAGGACGACGGCGAGGTCGAGCAGCCCGCCGCCGCCCCCTCCGTACGCCTCCGGCAGATGCGGCCCGAGCAGCCCCTGCGCGGCCAGCCCGGCCCAGTAGGCGGGCCGCCCCGAACCGCCCGCGGGGGCGTCCAGCAGCTTGCGCACCTCCTCGGGCGGCACGGCCCGAGCGGCCCACCCCCGCACCGCGCGCGCCAGTTCCCGCTGGTCTTCCGTGATGGCGATGCCCATGCATCCAATCTGACGGATAGTCAGAAATGAGGGAAGACCGGTGCCCCGAGAATTGACCCGAGGGTAAAGGTCATCCCCGGCCACCCCGACCACCCCGGCCACCCCGGCCACCCCGCCGCCGGGCCGTACGGCACGATGGCCGGGTGACCCAGCCTGCCTCCACCCCCGACGCGACCGCCGCGACCCCCGACGCCGCCGCCCTCGCCGCCTTCCAGGCCGCGAAGGGCTTCATGCCCGTGGACGAGGGCGTCGCCCTGTATGCCGCCGCCGTCGACGCGGCCACCGCGCTGCGGCTGCCACTCCTGGAGGTCGGCACGTACTGCGGCCGCTCCACGATCCTGCTGGCCGCCGCCGCCCGCGCGGCGGGCACGGTCGCGGTCACCGTCGATCACCACCGCGGCTCGGAGGAGCAGCAGCCCGGCTGGGAGTACCACGACCCGGAGGTCGTCGACCCCGAGGTCGGCCTGATGGACACCCTGCCGACCTTCCGCCGGACCCTCCACGCCGCCGGCCTCGAAGACCATGTGATCGCCGTCGTCGGCCGGTCCCCGCGGGCCGCGGCCGTATGGGGCGGGCCGGTCGGCATGGTGTTCATCGACGGCGGGCACACCGACGAGCACGCGACGGCCGACTACGAGGGCTGGACCCCGCATCTGGCCCCCGGCGGGCTCCTGGTGATCCACGACGTGTTCCCTGACCCGGCCGACGGCGGCCAGGCTCCGTACCGCATCTACCGCCGCGCGCTCGCCTCCGGCGCCTTCACCGAGCTGTCCGTGACCGGCTCGCTGCGCGTCCTGCGCCGCACGGCCGCGTAACGCGTCCCGCTGATCTCCCTCCACCCGCCCCGGCGCGGCCGCCCACCGGACCCGCCCGCGCCCGCCACTGCCGCACGACTACCATCGCCCGAGTGTCGAACGGAAGCTTTCCCCGCAGCCCCGGCCGCCGCGGCGGCACCCTGGCAGTTGTGCTGACCGCCCTGGTGCCCGCCTGTCTCGCCGGCTGGCTGATCTGGGATTCCATGGGCGACCCGAAGAGCGGCGGCGGCACCGGTTCCCTCCCGACCGCCGACAGCACCTCGATCGCCCCGCCCGTAAGCGGTGGCGGCCCATCGGGCGAGGCCACCAGACATCCGAAGGACGACTCCGGCCGGCCGCTCGCCGGCAAGGTCGTGGTCATCGACCCCGGCCACAATCCACACAACCGCGATCACCCCTCCGCGATCGCCCGCAGTGTCGACATCGGTACGGCGAAGAAGGAGTGCGACACCACGGGCACGGCCACCAACTCCGGCTACTCCGAGGCGTCCTTCACCCTCGACGTCTCACGCCGCGTGCGCACCCTGCTCCAAGACCGGGGCGCCAAGGTCGTCTTCACCCAGGACGGCGACCGGGCGTACGGGCCGTGCGTGGACGAGCGGGCGGAGATCGGCAACAAGGCGCACGCCGACGCGGCCGTCTCGGTGCACGCGGACGGCGCGGCGGCCGGGCAGCGCGGCTTCCATGTCATCCTGCCCGCCTCCGTACGCGGCGGCGGGGCCGACACCTCGGCGATCACCGGCCCGTCCCACCGCCTCGGCACGCATCTGGTCACGGAATTCAGCGAGGCGACCGGCGCGAAGCCCGCCAACTACATCGGCGGCGGCACCGGTCTGAAGGTGCGCGATGACCTCGGCGGACTCAACCTCTCGACGGTTCCGAAGGTGTTCATCGAGTGTGGCAATATGCGTGACTCGAAGGACGCCGCAGAACTGACCGACGCGGCATGGCGGGAGCGTGCCGCACGGGGGATCGCACAGGGCATTACGGACTTCTTGAACGGGTAACGCAACAACTCCCCGAACAGCAGGTCACGACCGGGACACCGATCGGACACCCCTGCTTACCGGCGGCAGATTCACCCGTACGATGGTGCACCACCCCCGACGCCTTCGCGCCACGCGCCCGGCGACTGCCGTCCGTACCGACGAAACCGACAAAGGACCTTTACGTTGAACATCCGCTCCCTCACTCGAGGCGACGGCGTGGTGATCGGAGCAGCGGTGTTGCTCTTCATCGCGTCGTTCCTCGACTTCTACTCGTACAGTTGTAGCGGTCAGTACTGCGGCGGCGATGCCCCCAGCGTCAACGGGTGGAAGTCCGACTTCTTCCCGGTGCTGCCGTCGATCTTCCTGGCGGGTGTGCTCGCTGCCGCTCTCATCGTCTCCGCGCGCTTCCAGCCCGCGGGCCGCAACCTCTTCGGGCTCTCGCTCGACCAGTGGGGCACGGCTCTCGCGGTGTTCGCCGCATGGAGCTCGCTGTGGACGATCATCGGCGGACCTGACGGGCTCGACAAGGGTGTCGGCCAGATCCTCGGCCTGATCGCCAACCTCGCGCTGGCCGCCGGCGCCCTGCTCACCCAGCGCATCCCGGCCCTGAAGCTCCCGCTGATGAGCGCCGCCGGCGCGGCCCCGTCCCCGTACGGCGCCCCCGCCCCGCAGCCCGGTTACGGCTACCCGGGCCCGGGTGGCGTGCAGCCCGGTGCCCCGGCTCCGTACGGTGCCCAGCCCGGTCAGCCCGCCCCGCCGTTCGGCGCCCAGCCGGGCCCGGGTCAGCCGACCCCGCCGCCGGCCGCCGGCTCGGACTTCGCTCCGTTCTGGTTCGCGGTGCCGGTGGCCCGCCCGCTGTACGCGGAGGACGGCTCCTCGTCGACCATCGCCGAGCTGGCGCCCGGCACCTGGTACCTCGCGGTGGAGCAGCGCGGTCAGGCGCTGGTCGCCCAGACGCAGGACGGCCGTCGTGGCGTACTGCAGGACACCACGGGGATCCAGCGCGGCTGACACCGCTCGCGCGAGCCATATGCTCGACCCGGCTCGCTGATCACCACGACAACGGCCCCTCGCCCAATCAAGGGCGAGGGGCCGTTGCCATTCCCGGGCGCCGTTGCCATTCCCGGGTCCGGCCCGTACAGTCGTCCGCCGCACCACCACCTGACACACCGTCAGCCATCATGCGATACGGGACGGAGGGACGCCATGCGGCTCGGACTGGCGCTCGGCTACTGGGGCCGCGGTCCCGACCCCCGCCATCTGGAACTCGCCCGGCAGGCCGAGCGGTTCGGCTATCACTCCGTATGGACGGCCGAGTCCTGGGGTTCGGACGTCTTCACCCCGCTCACCTGGATCGCCGCCCACACCACCCGGGTCAAGCTGGGCACGGCCATCGCGCAGATGGCCGCCCGCACCCCCACCGCCACCGCGATGCACGCCCTCACCCTCGACCACCTCTCCGGCGGCCGGATGATGCTCGGCCTCGGGCTGTCGGGGCCCCAGGTCGTCGAGGGCTGGTACGGGCGGCCGTTCCCGAAGAGCCCGCTGACCGCCACCCGCGAGTACGTGGAGGTCATCCGCCAGGTGCTGCGCCGCCAGGCCCCAGTGCGGCTGGACGGGCGCTTCCATCCGCACCCGTACGGCGGGCCGGACGCCACCGGCCTCGGCAAGCCGCTCAAGCCGATCGTCCATCCGCTCCGGCCCGACCTGCCCGTACTCCTCGGCGCGGAGGGCCCCAAGAACATCGCGCAGACGGTGCGGATCGCGGACGGCTGGCTGCCGCTGTACTGGTCGCCGGGGCGCACGGAGCTGTACGAGGCGGCGCTCGCCGACGCGCCCGAGGGGTTCATGGTGGCGCCCATGGCCCAGGCCCGGGTCTGTACGGACGTCGCCGAGGGGCTGCTGCCGGTCAAGGCGATGCTCGGCTTCTACATCGGCGGCATGGGCCACGCGGCCCGTAACTTCCACGCCGATCTGATGGGGCGCATGGGCTACGAGGCGGAGGCGCGCCGGGTCCAGGAGCTCTTTCTCGCGGGCCGCCGCGCGGAGGCGGTCCAGGCGGTGCCGGATGCCTTCGCGGACGAGATCTCGCTGGTCGGGTCGCGCGAGCGGATCGCGGAGCGGCTGGAGCTGTGGCGCAAGGGCCCGGTGACCGACCTGCTGGTGACCGCGCCCGACCCGGAGACGCTGCGGACGCTGGCCGATCTCAACAGCTGAGGCCCGCAGCGGCGCTCCACGCGGCGCCTCAAGCCACCGGCTACGCGCAGCAGTCCGAGTCCAGCCCGCGCGGCAGCCGCTCCCCGCCGAAGACCGCCATGGTCGCGTCGTCCCCGCCGAGCACCGCCACCGCAAGCAGCAGCGAGCCCGCGGTCCAGGTGGTGCGCTCCTCGGGCCAGACGGCGTCGTCCGCGAAGACGTAGCCCGTCCAGTACATCCCGTCCTCCTCCGCGCGCAGCGGGGACTGGATCCAGCGCAGTATCTCCACCGCCCGGTCGGACTCCCCCATCGCCCAGAGCGCGAGGGCGAGTTCACAGCTTTCGCCGCCGGTGATCCAGGGGTTGGTGGACAGACAGCGCACGCCGAGGCCGGGGACGACGAAGCGGTCCCAGTCCGCCTCGATGCGCTCCTTGGCCCCGGCGCCGGTGAGGGCGCCGCCGAGCACCGGGTAGTACCAGTCCATCGAGTAGTGGTCCTTGTTGAGGAACCGCTCGGGGTGGTGGCGGATGGCGTGCCCCAGCAGCCCGGCCGACAGCTCCCAGTCCGGCTGGGGCTCCTCGCGGTGCTCGGCGATGGCCAGGGCGCAGCGCAGCGCCTGGTAGACGGAGGAGGAGCCGGTGAGCAGGGCGTCGGTGAGCGCGGTGCCGTCGGCCTCGCGCCGCCAGCCGATCTGTCCGCCGGGCTGCTGCAGGCCGAGGACGAACTCGACGGCGGCGTAGACGGTCGGCCAGAAGCGGTCCAGGAAGGCGTCGTCGCCGGTGGACAGGTAGTGGTGCCAGACGCCGACGGCGACGTACGCGCAGAAGTTGGACTCCCGGCCGGGGTCGGTGGGGTGCGCGGTGTCGACCCCGCTCGCGGTGTCGGGGTAGGCGGCGCACCAGGAGCCGTCGGGGTTCTGGTGGCGGGCCAGCCACTCGTACGCGGCCTCGGCGCGCTCCCGCTCGCCCGCCGCGTCCAGCGCCATCGCGGCCTCGATGTGGTCCCAGGGGTCGAGGTGGTGGCCGCGGAACCACGGGATGGCTCCGTCGTCGCGCTGTACGGCGGCGATGCCCGCCACCGTCCGCATGGCCTGTTCCTCGGTCAACACGCCGGGCAGGACGAGGCGTTCGGTGCGGCCGGGCCCGGGGCCGAAGGCCGTCACGCCTCCCCCCGGGAACCCTGCGAGGGGGTGTGCGGCTTGGTCGCGTACGCCACGAAGCTCTTGCCGATGACCGGGTTGAGGGCGCGCTCGGCGACCCGGGTGGCCAGCGGCTTCTTCATGATGTCCCACACCAGCAGCTTGTGGTACGCCCGGACGGGCAGTGCCTTGTCGTTGTCCACCCCGAAGGCGCACTTGAGCCACCAGTAGGGGCTGTGCAGCGCATGGGCGTGGTGGCTGCCGTACGGGCGCAGGCCGGCCTCGCGCATCTTGCCGAGGAGTTCATCGGCGCGGTAGATGCGGATATGGCCGCCCTCGACCTCGTGGTACGCGTCGGACAGCGTCCAGCAGACCTTCTCAGGACCGTAGCGCGGCACGGTGACCGCGATCCGGCCGCCGGGGCGCAGCACCCGCACCATCTCGGCCAGCACGCCCTTGTCGTCGGGTATGTGCTCCATCACCTCGGAGATGATGACGACGTCGAAGCTGTCGTCGGGGAAGGGCAGGGCCAGTGCGTCGCCCTCCATGGCGGTGGCCGTCGCGCCCGCTGGGGCCTCGCCCGCCTCCTTCATGGCGGCGAACCACTTGGCGACTTCCCGTATCTCCTCGCCGTCGCGGTCGAGGGCGACGACCTGCGCCCCGCGCCGGTAACACTCGAAGGCGTGCCGGCCGGCGCCGCAGCCCAGGTCGAGGACGCGATCGCCGGGGGCGAGTGGGAAGCGGGAGAAATCGACGGTCAGCACGGTGATCTGCCTTCTGATCAGGGGGGTTCCGGCGGGTCGGCGTACGGGGCGGGACGGGCGAGACGGGACGGGGCTGAGCTGGGCTGGGCGGGGCTGGGCCGGCTGCAAGGGCCGCGCGGGGGGAAGGGTGGTCAGACGGGGCGGCGGGCGGCGCCACGAGGGGCGGGCCCAGGGCGGCGGGCTCCGGCCCGGGCCGCGATGGCCTCGCGGTAGCGCTCCACCGTGCCGATGGCGGCCCGCTCCCAGGTGAAGTGCGTCAGGACCCGCTCACGGCCCGCCGCGCCCAGCTTCCGGCGCAGCTCCGCGTCGTCCAGGAGCCGGGTGAGCGCGGCGGCGAGCGCGCCCGCGTCGCCGGGCGGCACCGCGAGGCAGGTCTCGCCGTCGGGCCCTGCGACCTCGGGGATCGCGCCGCCGGTGGTGGCGACCAGCGGGGTGCCGGTGGCCATGGCCTCGGCGGCGGGCAGCGAGAACCCCTCGTACAGCGAGGGCACACAGGCGATCTGCGCACCGCGCACCAGGTCGACGAGTTCGGCGTCGCTGATGCCCTTGACGAAGTCGACGGCGCCTTCGAGCCCGTACCGGTTCATGGCCTCGGCCACCGGGCCGGTCTCGGGGCGTTTGCCGACGACGACCAGATGCGCGTCGGGGTTCTCGGTGCGGACCTTCGCCAGCGCCTCCACGAGGTGGACCAGGCCCTTGAGCGGTACGTCGGCGCTGGAGGTGGTGACGATCCGGCCGGGCACCTCGGGCACGGCGGGGTCCGGGGAGAACAGCCCGGTGTCCGCGCCTATGTGCACCACGTGCACCCGGCCCGGGCGCACCCCGAGGTCGTCGACGATCTCCCGGCGGGAGGAGCCGGAGACCGTGAGCACGGAGGGCAGCCGCCGGGCCACCCGCTTCTGCATCCGGGTGAAGCCGTACCAGCGGCGCACCGAGGCGCGGCGCTTCCAGTCGGGCGCGGCGTCCAGCTCCAGCTGCCGGTCGACGGTGATGGGGTGGTGGATGGTGGTGACCAGCGGGAAGCCGACGCGGTCCAGGTCCAGCAGGCCGTAGCCGAGGGTCTGGTTGTCGTGGACGACGTCGAACTCGCCGCGGCGGGCGGCCAGATGGCGGCGGGCGCGCAGGCTGAAGGTCAGCGGCTCGGGGAAGCCGCCGGTCCACATCGTGGCGACCTCCAGACCGTCGATCCAGTCGCGGAACTCCTCGCGCCGGGGCGTACGGAAGGGGTCGGGCTGCCGGTAGAGGTCGAGACTGGGCAGCTCGGTGAGGGTGACGCCCTCCTGGTCGTCGAGGACCGGGTACGGCTGGGAGCCGATGACCTCCACGGTGTGGCCGAGCCGGGCGAGTTCGCGGGAGAGGTGGCGTACATAGACGCCCTGGCCCCCGCAGAACGGATTCCCCTTGTAGGTGAGCAGCGCGATCCGCAGCGGTCGGTCCGGATCCCTGTCGACGGTGGCTGGAGGCGGGTCGGGCAGCGGTTCGGTTCCGGTCTTCTGCGCGGCCTCAGCGGTCACTCGCGCCCCCTCCTAGGTGCAACTGAGCGGGAGCGTAACCGCTCGCGTTTATCTAGAACAAGTTTCACTATCGGATCGCCCGAGAAGTCTTGAAGATACCTGGTCAGGACATCGGCACCGCGGCCGGAACGGGTGATCCGCACCACTGCGGCCGCAGGTCGGGAGGTTCGGGGGGCCCGCGGCCGACCGGCCCCGATACTCGCCAGTAGGGCCGCCACCTGTCTCAACTGCGCAAACGCCGGTGTGGCGGACGAGCCACCGCGCTAATCTAGAACGAGTTTCAGTGGCTGTACCGCACCGAAGTGAGACAGATGACCGCAGAAGCCAAGCCGGCCTCCCTGCAGCTGACCGAGCGGCAGGAGGCGCGCCGTCGGCGGATCCTGCACGCCAGCGCCCGGCTGGCCAGCCGCGGCGGCTTCGACGCGGTGCAGATGCGCGAGGTCGCCGAGAACTCGGGCGTGGCCCTCGGCACTCTCTACCGCTACTTCCCCTCCAAGGTCCATCTGCTGGTGGCCACCATGCAGGACCAGCTGCAACATATGCACGAGGCGCTGCGCAAACGCCCCCCGACCGAGGAGGAGCCGACCGCCCGGGTCGCCCAGACCCTGATGCGCGCCTTCCGGGCGCTGCAGCGCGAGCCTCATCTGGCGGATGCGATGGTCCGGGCGCTGACCTTCGCCGACCGCTCGGTCAGCCCGGAGGTGGACACCGTCTCCCGGCTCACCACCGCGATCATCCTCGACGCGATGGGTCTGGACGGGCCGCCGACGCCCGAGCAGCTGTCCGCGGTGCGGGTCATCGAGCACACCTGGCACTCGGCGCTGATCACCTGGCTGTCGGGGCGCGCCTCCATCGCCCAGGTGAAAATCGACATCGAGACGGTCTGCCGGCTCATCGACCTGACCGCCCGGGACGGGGCGCGCGAGGGCGCAGACAGCGCGCGCGAGGGCAGATAAGCATGAATGAGGTCTTTTGCGCGCCTGTGCGCCCCCCGTTGGCTCAATATGCGCGTTCATGACAGGGGCAACCCCGGTATTCATCAACGATGCCCGGAACCGGGCGAACCGTACGGGGTTGGAGGGACAGCACGTGATCCGGGTACTTCTGGTGCACGACTCTCGTTTGCTGCGATCCGGTTTGGCAGCACTGATCGAAGCCGAACCGGACATCGAGGTGACGACGACATCATGGTGCGACGCGCGTAGTCGAGCGCGCGCCGTCCGACCGCACGTATGCGTGGTGGACACGGACTGTCCGGGCTCCGACGGGGCCACGAGAAAAGGGGAGTTAGCGAGGATATCCGAGGGGATATCCGGCGAGAGATCCGGCAAGGACGGCCGGTGCGAACTGCTGGTGCTGGCGGACGCGGAGCGGCCGGGGCCGCTGCGCCGGGCCCACGAGGCGCGAGCCCTCGGCTACATCGACCGGAACGCGTCGCCCGACCGGCTGCTGGACGGCATCCGGAGCGTCGCGAACAAGGAGCGTTTCATCGACGACTCCCTGGGCTACGGCTTTCTCCAGGCGGCCCAAATGCCGCTCACCGCACGCGAGTTGAGCGTGCTCTCACTGGCCGCCGAAGGCGCCTCGATCGCCGAGATCGCCCACAGCCTGCACCTGTCCAACGGGACGATACGCAACTACATGGCCGCCATCACCCGGAAGACCGGGGCGCGCAACCGCGTGGACGCCATCCGCATCTCGCGGGGCGAGGGCTGGGTCTGAAGCCCCGGCGCCCAGCAGATGCCCCGAACCTCCCGGGCTCCCCGCGCCTCCCGGGCTCCCCGCGCTCCCCCGGTCTCCCCAGTCCCGCCAGCTTCCCGCGAGGTCGCGGTAGAGCGGTGAGCGCTCCAGCAGCTCGGCGTGGCGGCCGCAGACCGTCTGCCGGCCGTCCATGACCAGCACGCGCTCGGCGCGGCGCGCCGAGCTCACGCGGTGGGCGATCACGATCAGGGTGGTGCCGGGCCGCCGCGCGAAGGCCCGCTCCGCGCGGGCCTCGGCGGCCGGGTCCAGATGGCAGGTCGCCTCGTCGAGCAGCACCACGGGGGCGGGCGAGAGATACGCGCGGGCGAGCGCGATCAGCTGGCGCTCCCCCGCGGACAGGGCGCCGGGGTCGACGTCGGCGTACGGCCCGCCGATCCGCGACAGCAGCGCGTCGAGCCCCACGGCCTCGGCGGCGGCGGCGAGTTCGGCGTCCGTACGGGCCCCGGCGCCCGTCTCCGGGCACAGATATCGGAGGTTGTCGGCGAGGGTGCCGGAGAATACGTACGCCTCCTGCGGAATCAGCACCCGCAGCGCGGCAGCCCGTACGGCGCCGGCCCCCCGTACGGGCTCCCGTACCGACCCCCGTACGGACCCCCGTACGGGCTCCCCGCACACTCGGACCTCGCCCGACCGCGGCTCCAGCAGCCCCGCGATCAGCCCCGCCAGCGTGGACTTGCCGATCCCGCTCGGCCCCACCACGGCCAGATGACCGCCCGCCGGCACATCGAGGTCCAAGCCCTCGACGACTGGGGCGGCACGGTCGCCGTACGCGAAGGTGACGGCGCGCAACTCGACGGCGGGGGAGGCGGGGCGCGCCGCCGTCCCGCCTGGAGCCGCCGACCCTGAAGCACGCTCCGGGCCCAACTCACCCCCATCGGGCGCCGTCCCGGCCAGCCGTCTGACCACCACCGCCAGCCGGGAGCCGCCCGTGCCGAGGGCCTGCATCAGGCTCTGGAGGGCGGGCAGCAGCGACTGCTGGAGGTAGGCCAGCGCGCCCACCAGCGCACCCGTCGTGACCCCTCGCCCCAGCAGCCACGGGGCGGCCACCAGCAGCAGTACGACGGGCAGCCGCCCTCCCACCCCGATGGCGATCGCCCGCACCACGCCCCACCGGGCGAGGGCGCGAGCCGCCCGGTACTCGGCGTCGATCCGGTCCCCCGCGTCCGCCCCGACCCGCTCCTCCGCCCCCGCCGCCGTGATGTCCCGCAGTCCGGAGGCGACGGCGCCCAGCGTCTCCGCGATGTTCTCGTCCGCTTCGAGGAACGCCTCCTGACGGCGGGCCATCGGGCGCAGCGTCGCCAGGAACAGCGCCGGCCCGAGGATCAGCGGCGGCAGGACGACGAGCAGCAGGACCGGGGCGAGTGAGAAGAGGCCGACCAGTGCGCCGACGGCGACGAATACGAACGAGCGGGAGACCATGACCAGACCGGCGAAGGTGTCGCGGGCGATCTCCACCTGGTGGGTGAGCCGGGAGACCGCCGTAGTGCCCCCGCCCGCACCCCCATCGTCCGTACGCCCGCCACCCGCGCCGCCCACGGCGTGTGTCACCACCCGGCGTACGAGCGCGTCGCGCAGCGGCTCGACGAGGGCGGCCATCGCGCGGTAGACGCGGCCGGTGCCGTACGCGCCGAGGGCCACGGCCAGCGCTGCGAGCCCAAGCCAGGCAAGCCCGACGCCCCGCTCCCCCGCCAGGAAGCCGTCGTCCAGGGAGCGGGCCAGCGCGTATCCGCTCAGGAAGGTCTGCCCGGACTCCAGCACCGACCACGCGGCGAGCCGCCACAGCACCCGGCGCCGCTCGCGCAGAAAGCGAATGCCCTCGGCATATGGCCCCGGTCTAGCCCCGCGCGCCGCAGTCCGGCCGCCCTTTTTGTCCGGCGCGGATTCAGCCACCCTGAACTCCCCCGTCCGGTTGCGGCGCTTCGGATCCGTTCGGCACATCCGGCGCATTCGGCCCGTCCGGGACATCCGGCGCGGCGAACACCGCCCGGTACCCGTCCAGCGCCCAGAGTTCGGCGTGCCGCCCCGCCGCTCGTACCCGCCCGTCCTCCAGCCAGACCACCAGATCCGCGCGGGCCGCCGTCGCCGCCCGGTGGGCGACGATCACCCGGGTGCGCGGCCGGGCGCCCAGGAGGCGGCCGGACAGGGCCCGGGTCACCCGCAGCTCGGTGACCGTGTCCAGGCTCGACGTGGCGTCGTCGAGGATCAGCACCCGGCCCTCATGGGCGAACGCCCGGGCCAGGCCCAGGCGTTGGGTCTCGCCACCGGACAGCGGCGCGTCCGCGACGGGTGTGTCGTACCCGTCCGGGAGCAGCCGTACGAAGTCGTCGGCGCAGGCCGCGCGCGCCGCCTCGACGATCCGGCCGGGCGGGGGCGGGGCCGGTCCCAGCGCGATGGTCCCGCCGACCGTGCCGCCGAGCAGCGCCGGGCGCTCGAAGGCGTAGCCGATCGCGCGGCGCAGCGCGCCGTGCGTGAGCTCGGGCAGCGGCACGCCGTCGAGCAGCACCTCGCCGCCGTCCGGGTCGGCGAGCCGCCCGGCGATCGCGGCCAGCGTCGACTTGCCGGACCCGGAGCGGCCGACCACGGCGACGCAGCGCCCGCCCGGCACCACCAGGTCGACCCCGCGCAGCACTTCGCGCCCGCCGCGCGCCGCCCGGACCCCGCGCAGCTCCAGCGTCCCGTCCCCCGGCGGCAGCGGGCGCGTGCCGTACGCGGTGGCGGGCTCGGCCAGGACGGGCGCGAAGCGGCGGGCGGCGGTGCGGCTGCGCACCAGGCCGTTGAGGTGGCCGACCAGCATGCCGATGCCGGTGGCCAGCACCGCGTAACGGGCCGCGGCCAGCAGAGATCCGACGCTCAGCTCCCCCGCCGTCAGCCGCAGCCCGGCCACGGCGACCACGGCGATCTGCAGCAACGGCACGATCGCGGCGGCCCACGCGGCGGAGCGCCCCTGGACCCGCCACATGCGATGCCCCTGCCGGCTGAGCTCGGGCAGCGGCGCGAGCACCCGCGCCCGCTCCCTGCCGCCCGTCCCGGCCGCCGCGATGGTCCGCGCCCCGCCCAGCGCCTCCACCAGGCGGCCCGCGATCTCGCCCTGGCTGTGCTGGTAGCGGGCGACGCTGTCGGTGGTGTCCCGGACGAACGAGCGCAGCAGAACGGCGAGCAGCGGCAGCCCGAGGAGGAAGGCGAGGGCGAGCCACGGGTCGATGAGAGCGAGCGCGACCAGCCCGCCGACCGGGGTGACGACGGCGGCCAGCGCGGAGGCGAGCGCGGTCGGCGCGGTCCCGGCCTGCGCGGCGTTGCCCACCAGCCGGGTCACCAGATCCCCGGCCGCCGTCCGCCGCCCCGCGCGCGGCCCGGCGCTCAGCGTATGGCGCAGCAGGCGGCGGCGCAGCCAGGCGATCGAGCGGGCGTTGGCGGTGCCGGTGAGGAGGGAGTCCAGTGCGTCCAGCACCACGAGCAGACAGGTGAGCCCAGCGCTGACGAGCACCCAGCGCCGGGCCTCCGCGCCGTGGGGGTCGGCGAGCAGGACGTCGAGCGTACGGCCGAGGACGGCGGGGAGCGCGAGCCCGACGGCTGCGGACGCGGTGGTGAGCCAGAAGACGGCGACGACACGCCCCGCGCTGTGCCGTAACGCGCCCCGCAACAACCGCTCGCCCGCACGGTCGGCGGGCCTGTCGTGGGTGGTGGTGGCGGCTGTGGAAGTGGTGTCCGCCGGGCTGGAAGAGGCCATGCGGGGCAGGTCCTCGTCTCCTCGCGAGTGGGATGTCGTCCGGGCAGCCGGAGCGAAGCGCCGCCCGGCGGGGCCCGGCATACCCGGCACACCAGGCGCACCCGGACCACCGGCAAACATCGTCGCCGCCGCATGCACCCCACCCGGAGCACCAGGAACACCAGG
>NZ_JBSFMM010000264.1:0-14672 GCF_053599555.1 Streptomyces sp. NPDC000941 | reverse complement strand
GGGGGAGGGGGTGGTGGTGTCGCAGGCTCCGGTGTGGGGGTTGGTGCGTGCTGCGGAGGCGGAGAATCCGGGGCGTTTTGTGCTGCTGGATCTGGTGGAGGGTGAGGATGTGGCGGGGGTGCTGCCGTCGGTGGTGGCCAGCGGTGAACCCGAGGTGGCATGGCGTGACGGCCAGATGCTGATGCCTCGGCTGACACGTATGGCCCCGCCTGGAGCACCGGACGTTCCGTCGTTGGGCGGCGATGAGGGAACGGTGCTGGTGACGGGAGGTACGGGCGGAATCGGCGCGGTGATCGCCCGTCATCTGGTGGTGGAGCACGGGGTGCGGCATCTGCTGCTTGTCTCCCGTCGGGGGTCGGCGGCTGAAGGCGCAGAGGCATTGCGGGGTGAGCTGGTGGAGCTGGGCGCATCGGTGGTCGTGGCGGGATGTGATGTCGCGGACCGGGCGTCGGTGGAGAAGCTGCTGGCGTCTGTTCCCCCGGAGCGTCCGCTGACCGCCGTGATTCATGCGGCGGGTGTGGGTGACAGCGGGCTGGTCGGGTCGTTGACCGCTGAGCAGTGGGATGGGGTGCTGCGGCCGAAGGTGGATGCCGCATGGCATCTGCATGAGCTGACGCGCGATATGCCGCTGACCGCGTTTGTGTTGTTCTCGTCGATCGGTGGTTCGGTGGCGGCGGCCGGTCAGGCGAACTACGCGGCGGCGAATGTGTTCCTGGATGCTCTCGCCCAGCATCGGCACGAGGAGGGCCTGCCCGCCACCTCCGTCGCCTTCGGACTATGGTCGGACACCGGCATGGGCGGCCTGCTGAGCCAGGTGGACCGCGCCCGGCTGCTGCGTCAGGGGCTGCTGCCGCTGTCGGCTGCGGAGGGGTTGCGGGCGTTCGACGCGGCGCTGGCTTCCGGCGTGGCGACGGTGACGGCCTCGCGGGTGGACACCGCTGCCCTGCGTACTCGTAAAGGTGAGATCCCCGCGCTGTTGCGCGGGTTGGTCCCGGCGTCGCGCAGGCTGAGCCGGGAGGCCGCGGGTGGCGGTGACGCCGACGGCCTCAAGCGGCAGCTGTCCGGGCTGGACGCACAGGAGCGGCTGGACCTGCTGACCAATCTGGTACGCGGCCATGTCGCCGCCATTCTGGGCCACGGTTCCGCCGACGCGGTCGAGGCGGACCGTAACTTCAACGAGCTCGGATTCGACTCGCTGACCGCGGTGGAACTGCGCAACCAGCTCAACGCGGCGACCGGACTCCGGCTGCCCGCCACCTTGGTCTTCGACTACCCCACCGCGCAGGCCGCCGCGGGGTACATGGCGGCTCAGCTGTCCGATGACACCGAGACCACGGATCCGGCCCTGCGCGAGATCGACCGGCTGGAAGAGCTGCTGTCCTCGGTGTCCGACGACGAACGACGCCGCACCGTGACCGTGCGGCTGCAATCCCTGCTGCTCAAGTGGACCGGTGGCGAGTCCGATTCGGCCTCGGTGGAGTCCCGGATCGGTGCGTCCTCGGCGGAAGAGATCTTCGCCTTCATCGACAACGAGCTGGACCTCCACTGAGCCGACGACCGGCGACCATCTGACCGAATACGGGTGAAGGCTGCTATGGACGACGAAAAGCTCCTCGAATACCTCCGGAAGGTGACGACGGACCTGCACCAGACCCGTCAGCGGGTGCTCGCGCTGGAGACGGGGGAGCGGGAGCCGATCGCGATCGTCGGGATGAGCTGCCGCTATCCGGGCGGGGTGACGTCGCCGGAGGAGCTGTGGCGGTTGGTCGCCGAGGGCACCGACGCCATTTCGGCGTTTCCCACGGACCGCGGCCGGCCGTCCGGCTACCCGGTGGGGCGGGGATGGGACCTGTCGGAGCTGTACGATCCGGAGCCGGGCACGCCGGGCAAGTCGTATACGCGTTCGGGAGGTTTCCTCTACGACGCGGCCGACTTCGACCCGGGCTTCTTCGGGATCTCGCCGCGCGAAGCCCTGCACATGGATCCGCAGCAGCGGCTGTTGCTGGAGACCTCATGGGAGGCCGTCGAGCGGGCGGCGATCGACCCGGCCTCGCTGAAGGGCAGCCGGACCGGTGTCTTCATGGGGTTGATGTACCACGACTACGGCCTCGACGGGGCCTCGGGCTCCATCGCCTCCGGGCGGCTGTCGTACTTCTACGGGCTGGAGGGGCCGGCCGTCACCCTCGACACCGCGTGCTCGTCGTCGCTGGTCGCCCTGCACTGGGCGGTGCAGTCGCTGCGGACCGGCGAGTGTTCGCTGGCGCTGGCCGGCGGTGTCACGGTGATGTCCACCCCCGGGGTGATCATCGACTTCAGCGCTCAGCAGGGACTGTCCGAGGACGGCCGGTGCAAGGCGTTCGCCGAGTCGGCGGACGGGACCGGGCTGTCGGAGGGGGTCGGCATCCTCGTACTGGAGCGGCTGTCCGACGCGGAGCGCAACGGCCACCAGGTGCTCGCGGTCATCCGCGGCACCGCGGTGAACCAGGACGGGGCCTCCAACGGCCTGACCGCGCCCAACGGCCCGGCCCAGCAGCGCGTCATCCGGGAAGCCCTCGACAATGCCCGGCTGACGACGTCGGATGTGGACGCGGTGGAGGCGCACGGCACCGGCACCACCCTCGGCGACCCCATCGAGGCACAGGCGATCCTCGCCACCTACGGCCAGGGCCGGGACGCGAGGCGTCCGCTGCGGCTGGGGTCGATCAAGTCCAACATCGGGCACTCCCAGGCCGCGGCGGGCGTGGCCGGTGTGATCAAGATGGTCATGGCGCTGCACCACGGCACGCTGCCCAGGACGCTGCACATCGATCAGCCGTCGTCCCATGTGGACTGGTCGGCGGGGGCGGTGGAACTGCTGACCGACCCGGTCGAGTGGCCGGACCCCGGGCGGCCGCGCCGGGCGGGGGTGTCGTCGTTCGGTATGAGTGGCACCAACGCGCATGTCATCGTCGAACAGGCGCCACCGGCCGAGCAGGAGCCGGACCCGGGGACCCATGTCCCCCGCGTCGTACCGTGGCCGGTGTCGGCGAAGACCGAGGAGGCGCTGGACGGCCAGATCGAGCGCGTCACCGCGCTTCTGGCGGACACCGGGCCCCGATCGGTGGACGTCGGTTTCTCGCTGGTGACGGACCGGCCCGCCTTCGAACACCGTGCCGTACTGCTGGCCGGTCCGGACGGTGTGGCGCGGGCAGCCCGGAGCGTGGCGCGGCCGGGCGGCGGGCTCGGGTTGCTGTTCTCCGGCCAGGGCAGCCAGCGGGCGGGGATGGGCCAGGAGCTGTACGAGCGGTTCCCGGTGTTCGCGACGGCTCTGGACGAGGTGGTCGGCCACCTGGACCGTCCGTTGCGACAGGTGATGTTCGCGCCGGCCGGATCGGCCGAGGCCGCGCTGCTGGACGAGACGGGGTGGGCGCAGCCCGCGCTGTTCGCTCTCGAAGTGGCGCTGTTCCGGCTGGTGGAGTCGTGGGGGGTGCGCCCCGACCACTTGGCGGGGCATTCGGTGGGCGAGGTGGCCGCCGCTCATGTGGCGGGCGTGTTGTCGCTCGAGGACGCATGCGCGCTGGTGGCGGCGCGCGGCCGGTTGATGCAGGCGCTGCCCGCCGGTGGCGCGATGGTGTCGCTGCAGGCCACCGAGGAGGAGGTGATCCCGTATCTGGGCGAGCGCGTGTCGATCGCGGCGGTGAACGGCCCCCGTTCGGTCGTGATCTCCGGTGACGAGCCCGCGGTGTCCAAGGTCGCGGCGCGGTTCGCGGACGACGGCCGCAAGACCAAACGGCTGGCGGTCAGCCATGCGTTTCACTCCCCGCTGATGGAGCCCATGCTGGAGCAGTTCCGGGCAGTGGTGGCCGGGTTGTCCTTCCAGGCGCCGCGTATCCCACTCGTCTCCGATGTGACCGGCGCGCCCGCGCCGGCGGAACTGGTGTGTTCGCCCGAGTACTGGGTGCGGCATGTACGCGAGCCCGTCCGGTTCGCCGACGGGGTGGCCGCGATGGGCGCGGCCGGCGTGACCGCCTTCCTCGAAATCGGCCCCGACGGCGTGCTCTCCGCCATGGCGCAGGACAACCTGCCGGAGCGATCCGGCGACACGGTCGTGGTTCCGGCGCTGCGCCGGGGCCGGGACGAGGAGACCGCCCTGCTCACGGCGGTGGCCCGACTGCATGTCGCCGGGGTGGCGGTGGACTGGTCGGCCTTCTTCGCCGACACCGGGGCAATCCGGGTCGAGTTGCCCACCTACGCCTTCCAGCGTGAGCGCTTCTGGCCCGAGGCGGCCGGAGAGGAGGAGGCGGACACCCGGGGGGCGGTCCATACGGACCCGGCCGACGCCGAGTTCTGGACCGCGGTGGAGCGGGAGGACATCGAGTCCCTGGCGTCGAGCCTGCGCGTCGACGGCGCCGCGCTGAGCCCCGTCGTACCCGCGCTGTCGTCATGGCGACGGCAGCGACGGGAGCGGTCGCTGGTCGACGGCTGGCGCTACCGGGTCGTGTGGACGCCGCTGGCCGATACGGCGATGGACACCGCCCCCGGGACCTGGCTGGCGGTGGTGCCTGCGGGGTACGCCGGGGACGCGTGGGTGACCTCCGTACTCACGGCCGTTGGGACCGATGCAGTCCTCCTCGAAGTCGACGAGCTCGGCCCTGGTGAGGCGGACCGTACGGCTTTGGCCGGGCGGCTCGCCGAAGTGGCCACGTCCACGGACGGGGCGGGCTTCGCGGGGGTGCTGTCGCTGCTGGCGCTGGGCGAGTCGCCGGTTGCCGAGCATCCCGCCGTGCCCGCCGGCCTGGCGCAGACAGTGGCGCTGGTGCAGGCTCTCGGCGACGCCGGGATCGACGCGCCGCTGTGGTGTGTGACCCGGGGCGCGGTGTCGATCGGCCGCTCGGACCGGGTGGCGAGTCCCGTTCAGACCCAGGTGTGGGGCTTCGGCCGGGTGGCCGCGCTGGAGCATCCGCGGCGCTGGGGCGGCCTGGTCGACCTGCCCGAGGACGTCGACCGACGGGCCGCCCGGCGGCTGGCCGGGGTGCTGGCCGCCGGGCCCGTCGGCGATGGCGACGGCATGGGCGACGGCGATGGCGACGGCAACGGCGAGGACCAGGTGGCGATCCGCCCGTCCGGCCTGTTCGGCCGCAGGCTGGCGCCCGGCCGTACGGAGCGCGAGGAGCGCGGCTTCTCCGTGACGGGAACGGTGCTGGTGACCGGCGGCACCGGGGCGCTGGGCGCGGAAGTGGCGCGCTGGCTGGCCCGCAGCGGAGCTGAGCGGCTGGTGTTGACGAGCCGCCGCGGACCGGACGCGCCGGGCGCGGCCCGGCTGGCGGCGGAGCTGGGCGAGTCGGGCTGCCAGGTCTCGATCGTGGCCTGTGATGTGGCGGACCGCTCGGCGCTGGCCGCCGTGCTGGCCGACATCCCCGCCGACACCCCGCTGACCGGCGTCGTCCACACGGCCGGCGTCGGCAGGTCGGTCCCGGTGGGAGAGATGGGCCCCGCGGACCTTGCCGACATCATGTCCGCCAAGGTGGCGGGCGCGGCCAACCTCGACGCGCTGCTCGGCGACCGGCCGCTGGACCTGTTCGTACTGTTCTCCTCGATCGCCGGGGTGTGGGGCAGCGGCGGGCAGAGCGCGTACGGAGCGGCCAACGCGTATCTGGACGCCCTGGCCGAGGCCAGGCGGGCGCGCGGCGCCACGGCCACGTCGGTGGCCTGGGGCGCCTGGGCCGGGGCCGGAATGGCCACCGAGGAAGCGATGTCCGAGTATCTGCTCCGGCGCGGGCTCGGCCTCCTCGCCCCCGATCTGGCCATCAGCGCGCTGCGGGACGCGGTGACCCGGCAGGACGCGGCCGTGACCGTGGCCGACATCGACTGGGAGCGCTTCGCCCCCGCCTTTCTGTCGGCCCGGCCCAGCCCCCTGCTGGCCGGGCTCCCCGAGGTCCGGCGCGTCCTCGAGCGGGCCCGGGCGGCACGGCAGGGGGAGCGGTCGGCGGTCGCCGCGTTCCGGGAGCGGCTGGAGAGCCTGCCGGACGCCGGGCGCGCCGAGTTGCTGCTCGGCCTGGTCCGCGATCAGGCCGCGGCCGTGCTCGGACACGCCGACGCGGACGCGATCGGCGCCGACCGCGCCTTCAAGGAGCTCGGGTTCGACTCGTTGACCGCGGTGGAGCTGCGTAATGTGCTGGACGCCGTCACCGGCCTGAGCCTGCCGTCCACCCTCGTCTTCGACTACCCCACCCCCCTCGTCCTCACGGACTTTCTGCTCACCGAGCTGTTCGGCGACGGCGACGGCGACGGGTACGAAGTGGCGGCGCCCGCCGTGGTCGCCGGCCGCCACCGGGCGGATCTGCGCGACACCGACGACGACCCGATCGTGATCGTGGGCATGGGCTGCCGCTACCCCGGGGACGTCGCCTCGCCCGAGGACCTGTGGCGGCTGGTGGCCGACGGCCGGGACGCGATGTCCCCGTTCCCCGCCGACCGCGGCTGGCCGCTGGAGGGGGATTACGTACGGGAGGGCGGATTCCTCTCCGCCGCAGGCCACTTCGACGCGGGCTTCTTCGGCATCTCCCCCCGCGAGGCGCTGGCCACCGATCCGCAGCAGCGCCTGCTGCTGGAGGTCGCCTGGGAGGCCCTGGAGCGGGCGGGTATCGACCCGGCCGGTCTGCGCGGCAGCGACACGGGCGTGTTCATCGGCGCCGCCGGGAGCGGCTACACCCCGCCCCCGGAGCTCCAGGGCCGCTACCTCACGGGCGAGGCCACCAGTGTGATCTCCGGTCGGCTGTCGTACACCTTCGGTCTTGAGGGCCCCGCGGTGACGGTGGACACGGCCTGCTCGGCGTCGCTGGTGGCGCTGCACTGGGCCGTTCGGGCGCTGCGCTCGGGCGAGTGCTCCCTGGCGCTGGCCGGTGGCGTGGCGGTGATGGCCAACCCCGGGCCGTTCCTGGCCTTCAACGCACAGGGCGGGCTGGCCGCCGACGGCCGCTGCAAGGCGTTCTCGGAGTCCGCGGACGGCACCGGCTGGGCCGAGGGCGCGGGTCTTGTCGCCCTCGAGCGGCTGTCGCAAGCCCGGCGCAACGGGCATGAGGTGGTGGCCGTCCTACGCGGCTCGGCCGTCAACCAGGACGGCGCGTCGAACGGCCTGACGGCTCCCAACGGCCCGTCCCAGCAGCGGGTGATCCGCCAGGCCCTGGCCGACGCCGGGCTGGCGGCCGCGGATGTGGACGCCGTGGAGGGGCACGGCACCGGAACGCCGCTGGGCGACCCGATCGAGGCCCAGGCGCTGCTCGCGACGTACGGCCGTCGGCCCGCCGAGGCGGCGCCGCTGTGGCTGGGGTCGGTCAAGTCCAACATCGGCCACGCCCAGGCGGCCGCCGGTATCGCCGGGGTCATCAAGATGGCGATGGCGCTACGGCACGGGGCGCTGCCCAGGACGCTGTACGTGGACGCGCCGTCCTCACACGTCGACTGGTCGGCGGGGGCGGTGCGGCTGCTCACCGAACCGGTGCCCTGGCCGACGGGCGACAAGGCCCGCAGGGCGGGCATCTCGTCGTTCGGGATCAGCGGCACCAACGCGCATGTGATCCTCGAAGAGGCACCGGCACCTGTCCCGGCTCTGGAGCGCGGACCCGGCGATGTCAGCGCGCCGTTCGACCGGCCGGCGCCCTGGTTGGTCTCCGGAGCCACCGAGGAGGCGCTGCGCGCCCAGACCGACCGGCTGTTGGCACACCTGGAACGCCACCCCGGCCTCCGGCCGCTGGACGTGGCGTATTCGCTGGCGATGAGCCGTTCCGCGCTCGAACACCGAGTGGCGCTGCTGACCACCGATGACGGGGTCGTGGAGCTGGCCCGGGGCGCGGCCGGTGGCGGTCGCAAGACGGCGTTCCTGTTCGCGGGCCAGGGCTCACAGCGACCCGGTATGGGCCGGGAGCTGTACGACCGCTTCCCGGAGTTCGCGCGGGCCTTGGACGCGGTGTTCGCGCATCTGGACACCCTGCTGGACCGGCCGCTGCGGGATGCGGTGTTCGCCGAGCCGGATACCCCCGAGGCCGCCGAGCTCGACCGGACCGAGTACACCCAGCCCGCGCTCTTCGCACTCGAGGTCGCGCTGTTCCGGCTGCTGGAGTCCTGGGGTGTCACCCCGGACCAGGTGGCGGGCCACTCGATCGGCGAGATCGCGGCCGCCCATGTCGCGGATGTGCTGTCCCTCGCCGACGCGTGCGCGCTGGTGGCGGCGCGCGGCCGGCTGATGCAGGCGCTGCCCGTCGGCGGCGCGATGGTGTCGCTGCAGGCCACCGAGGAGGAAGTGACACCGCTGCTGGCCGACCGCTCCGACCGCGTGTCCCTCGCCGCCGTCAACGGCCCGCGCTCGGTGGTGATCGCCGGGGCCGAGGACGCGGTGCTGGAACTCGCCGCCCGCTTCACCGCCGACGGCCGCAAGACCCGGCGGCTGACGGTCAGCCACGCCTTTCACTCGCCCCTCATGGAGCCGATGCTGGAGGACTTCCGGCGGGTCGCCGAAACCCTTGCGTACCAGTCCCCGCGGATCCCGCTGGTGTCCACACTGACCGGCCGCCCGGCCACGGCGGAGGAGATCGGCTCGCCCGACTACTGGGTGCGGCACGCACGGGAGGCGGTGCGGTTCGATGACGCCGTGCGCCGACTGGGCGACCAGGGCGTGGACACCTTCGTCGAGATCGGTCCGGACGCGGTCCTGTCCGCGCTGACCCGGGACATCCTCGGCGAACGGACCCCGGAGGCGGCCGTGGTGCCCCTGTGCCGCAAGGACCGTGGTGAGGAGGTCTCGGTCGTGGCGGCCCTGGCCGGGCTGTATGTCGCCGGCGCCGGGGTGCGGTGGGAGGCGTTCTTCGCGGGCAGCGGCGCGCGCCGCGTGGAGCTGCCGACGTACGCCTTCCAGCGCGAGCGCTACTGGTCGGCGGCGCTCCCCGCGGCCCACGACGCCTCCGGCCTGGGCCTGACGCCCGCCCGGCACCCCCTGCTCGGCGCCGAGGTGGAACTCGCGGGCTCCCAGGGCGTCCTCTTCACCGGCCGTCTGTCGGTGGGCTCCCACCCGTGGCTGGCCGACCATGTGGTGGGCGGCACGGCGCTCTTCCCGGGCACGGGCTTCCTGGAGCTCGCGACCCGCGCGGGCGACCAGGTCGGCTGCTCCCGGGTGGAGGAGCTCACCCTCGCCGAGCCGCTGGCCCTGGGCGAGCGGGACACGGCGGTCGTACAGCTGTGGGCGGGCGCACCCGACGCGTCGGGCCGCCGGGAGCTGAGCCTGTACTCACGCCCCGCCGACGCCCCCGACCACCCGTGGACCCGACACGCCACGGGCACCCTCGCCCCGGGCGAACCGCACGACACGCCGTACGACACACCCGACGCGCCGGAGGGCGCGGCCTGGCCTCCGCCGGGTGCCGAGCCCGTCGACGTGGACGGCTTCTACGAGCGCACCGCCGCGGACGGATTCGCGTACGGGCCGGTCTTCCAGGGGCTGCGGGCGGTGTGGCGGCGCGGTGAAGAGGTGTTCGCGGAGGCCGCCCTGCCGGAGGAGGCGCGGGACGCGGCCTCGTTCGGGCTGCATCCGGCGCTGCTGGACGCCGCCCTGCACGCGGTGTCCTTCGTGGACCTGGGAGCGGGCGGGGGCGGCCGACTGCCGTTCTCCTGGAACGGAGTGTCGCTGCACGCCAGCGGCGCCTCCGTGCTGCGCGTCAGGCTCGCCGGGGTCGGCACCGACGCGGTGGCACTGACGGCGACCGATCCGGCCGGGGCTCCAGTGCTCTCGGTGGACTCGCTGGTGCTGCGCCTGGTGTCGCCGGACGCCATGGCCCAGGACGGCGGCGCGGTGGCGCGCGACGCCCTGTTCCGCCTGGACTGGATTCCCGCCCAACGCGGCGAGGGCGGCGCGGTGGCGGACGGCGCTACGGACGTCGTCGAGTTGCCGGACGCCACGGCGACGGGACTGGCGGCGCTGGCGACGCTGGAGCCGGTGCCGGACGCGGTGTCGGTGGCCATCGGATCGCCGGAGGTCACGGACGTGGCCGAGGTCCACCGAACTGTCGCGCGGGTGCTCGAACTGGTCCAGACATGGCTGACCGAGGACCGATTCGCCCACTCCCGGCTGGTGTTCGTGACCCGGGGCGCGGTCGCCGACGACGAGGGCACACCAGTGACGGACCTCGCCGCCGCCGCGGCATGGGGGCTGGTGCGCTCGGCCCAGACGGAAAACCCCGGCCGGTTCGTGCTGCTCGACCTCGGCGCGGAAGACGGCACACCGTCGGGGGACCACGGTGTGCCCGCCGCCCACCTGCCCGCTCTGCTGGCGTCGGGTGAGCCGCAGGCCGTCGTACGGGACGGCGCGCTGCGCGTCGGGCGCCTTGCCCGGCTGGCCCCGGACGAGGACGCCACCCAGCCGTGGGACGGCACGGGGACCGTACTGATCACGGGCGGGACCGGCGGTCTGGGCGGCGAGTTGGCCCGCCATCTGGTGACCGGACACGGAGTGCGCCGACTGCTGCTGACGAGCCGTCGTGGGCTGGATGCACCGGGTGCGGCCGAGTTGCGGGCGGAGTTGGTAGAGCTGGGTGCCGAGGTGTCGGTGGTGGCGTGTGATGTGGCGGACCGGGGCGCGGTGGCGGATGTGCTGGCCTCGATTCCGGCAGAGCATCCGCTCACCGCCGTGGTGCATGCGGCGGGTGTGCTGGACGACGGTGTGGTGGAGGCGCTGACACCTGACCGGTTGAGCGTCGTACTGCGTCCGAAGGTGGATGCGGCGTGGCATCTGCACGAGCTCACTCACGACCTGGACCTGGCCGCCTTCGTGATGTTCTCCTCCCTGGCCGGAGTCAGCGGCGCGGCCGGACAGGGCAACTACGCGGCGGCGAACACCTTCCTGGACGCCCTGGCCGCGCACCGCGCCGCACACGGCCAGGCCGCGACCTCCCTGGCCTGGGGCGCATGGGAGCAGAGCGCAGGGATGACCGCGACCCTGGACGGGGCCGAGCTGCGGCGCGGCGCGCGGACGGGCCTGCCACCGCTGTCCGTGGCCCAGGGCCTGGCCCTGTTCGACGCCGCGGTTCCGCTGCGCCATGCCAACCCGGTGCCGGTCCGGATGAACATGGCGACCCTGCGCGCCCACGCCGACCAACTGCCGCCGCTGATGCGCGCACTGGTGCCGCCGGCCCGCCGTACCGCCACCGCCGCCGCTCCGGACGGCACCGGTCCGGACTGGCTGCGCAGGCGCCTCGCCGGGCTCACCGAGGACCAGCAGGACACCGCGGTGGAGGAGCTGATACGCGGCTACGCGGCCACCCTGCTGGGCCACGGCGAGGCCGCGGACGTCCACCCCGAACGCGACTTCCTGGAGCTGGGATTCGACTCGCTCAGCGCGATCGAGCTGCGCAACAAGCTCACCGCGCTGACCGGGCTGCGCCTGTCCCCGATGCTGGTGTTCGACAAGAAGACACCCGCCGAACTCGCCCGCTGGGCACGGCGCGAGTTCGCCGGCCCCGGCGGAACCGGTCCACAGCCGGCCTCGCGGGAGGGGACCGGGGCGTCCGGTGAGCAGGACACCGTCAGCAGGATGTTCCGTACCGCGGTCGTCGAGGACAAGGTGGGCGACGGATTCCATATGCTGCAGGCGATCGCCAAAATCCGGCCCACCTACGACCAGCCGGACGACCCCCGGCATATGGCCCGGCCGGTGTCCCTCGCCGACGGGCCCGCCACGCCCCGCCTGATCTGCCTCAGCTCGACCGTCGTCAACGGCGGTGTGCACCAGTACGCGCGGCTGGCCGCCCACTTCCGGGGCACGCGGCCGGTCTCGGCGATCCCGCTGCCCGGTTACGGCGCGGGGGAGAGCCTGCCCGCCACGGCCGAGGTCGCCCTCCGCACCCTGGTGGCGAGCATCGAGCAGGCCGCCGACCACGACCCCTACGTCCTGGTCGGCCACTCCTCGGCGGGCGCGCTCGCCTACTCCGTCACCGGCCATCTCGAGCGGACCGGCGGACGCCTCCCGGAGTCGGTCGTCATGATGGACACCTTCCGCCCCACCGGTGTGGAGTCGCAGGGCAGCCTGGTCGGCGGGTTGCTGGACCAGATCTTCCGGAGCGAGTCGGAGTTCGGGGAGTTCCACAGCGCGCGGCTGTCCGGCATGGCCCACTGGTTCGAGATCGCCGCACACCTGGAGTACGACCCGGTGCCGGTGCCGGTCCTGTTCCTCCAGTGCGCGGAGGGGTTCCCCGGCGCCGAGTCGGAGTTCGACCGCTGGCGCAGCTCCCCGCTGGATCCCTCGCACACCGTACGGCCGATGGCGGCCAATCACTTCTCGGTGATCGAGGAAAAGGCGGCGGACACCGCGTG
This sequence comes from Streptomyces sp. NPDC000941, assembly GCF_053599555.1. Lineage (NCBI taxonomy): Bacteria > Bacillati > Actinomycetota > Actinomycetes > Kitasatosporales > Streptomycetaceae > Streptomyces > Streptomyces sp. NPDC000941. Next base: position 2,336 of record NZ_JBSFMM010000264.1, on the reverse strand, counting down.
CGCGATCGAGGAATGGCTCGTTCCAGGGCGGTGACCGGACCCCGCACCAAAGTGCTCTGGTACTTCCCTTAGAGATTCTGCATTGGGTCGCGGATAGAGTGGCGTAAGGGCAGCGCCCATGGCCCCACGGCTGAATGAGGAATGGCATGACCTTCACATACCAGGCCGCGAGACCATATCTGGTGGGCGCGGAATTGAAGTACGTCACCGAGGCGATCGCTTCCGGGTGGATATCGGCCGCAGGGCCCTATGTCCGGCAGTTCGAGAGCGAATTCGCGCGCTACAACGGAGTGGCGCACGGAGTCTCCTGCTCCTCGGGTACGGCCGCGCTCACCCTGGCGCTGCGCGCCCTGGGTGTGGGCCCCGGCGATGAGGTGCTGGTCCCCGAGTTCACGTTCGTCGCGTCCGCGTGGGCGGTCACCTACACGGGCGCGACGCCCGTCTTCGTCGACTGCGGCGACGACCTGAACATCGACGCGGCGCTCATCGAGTCCAAGATCACGCCGCGCACCAAGGTCATCATGCCCGTCCATGTGCACGGGCGCCGCTGCGATATGGACGTGATCATGCGGATCGCGTTCGAGTACAACCTGCGGGTGATCGAGGATTCCGCCGAGGCGCACGGCATCCGGCCGGTCGCCGACGTGGCGTGCTTCTCTCTTTTCGCCAATAAAATCATCACCTCCGGTGAGGGTGGCATCTGTCTGACCGACGACGGCAGGCTCGCCGAGCAGATGGCGCATCTGCGTGGCATGGCCATCGGGCCCGAGCACGACTTCCTGCACAAGAAACTGGCCTACAACTTCCGTATGACCAATTTGCAGGCCGCAGTCGCTCTCGGGCAGCTGGAGAAGATAGACGAATTCCTCGACCGGCGCAAGAAGATCGAGGCGTATTACGACGCCGGACTCGGGGAAATCAAGGAAATCACCCGTATGCCGCCGCGGGATGTGCTGTGGATGTACGACGTGCTGGCCGAGCGCCGCGATGAACTGTGCGCGTTTTTGGCCGAGGAGTCGATCGAAACCAGGCGGTTCTTTCAGCCGATGAGCAAGCAACCCCTCTACTTCGATCCGGACTGGGCGTCTTTGAACGCCAGCCGCTTCACCGCGGATGGCCTGTGTCTGCCCACCCACACCGGACTGACCGAGGCGGACCAGGACTACATCATCGGCAAGGTCGCGGAGTTCTACGGGCGTTGACCCGGGCTGCCGGGTGTGTTGGGCCGGCGCGGGGCCGGACGAGACAACTTGTGTGTGGGGAGCGGAGCGTTGAGTCCATCCGAGTCCAGTCCTGCCGACCGGCCCGGTACACACCGGGGAAGTGCCATCGCCGTGGTGGGGCTGTCCTGCCGGCTGCCGTCCGCGCCGGACCCCGCGCGGTTCTGGGAACTGCTGCGCGACGGCGTGAGCGCGGTGTCCGAGCCGCCTCCTGGCCGTCGCGGACACGTCCACCAGGAAAACGCCCACCTCGAAAACGCCCACCACGAAAACGGCGGCGGCGGCCCCGGCCACGGCGGCTTCCTGGCGGACGTCGACCGCTTCGACGCCGAGTTCTTCGGGATCTCCCCGCGCGAGGCCCGGGCGATGGACCCGCAGCAGCGCCTCATGCTGGAGCTGGGCTGGGAGGTGCTCGAAGACGCCGGAATGCCGCCGGACGCCGTCCGCGGCAGCGACACCGGAGTGTTCGTCGGCGTGACCGCGGACGACTACGGCGCCCTCGACCGGCGCAGGGGTGTCGCGGACATCGGCCACCACACCCTCACCGGGCTGAACCGCAGCATCATCGCCAACCGCGTCTCCTACTTCCTCGGGCTGCGCGGCCCCAGCCTGGTGGTCGACACCGGGCAGTCGTCATCCCTGGTCGCGGTCCACCTCGCCTGCGAGAGCCTGCGCCGCGGCGAGTCACGGACCGCGCTGGCCGGCGGTGTCCAGCTGAACCTCACGCCCGAGAGCACCGAGGCCGCGGCCCGCTTCGGCGGACTGTCCCCGGACGGCCGGTGCTTCACCTTCGACGAGCGCGCCAACGGCTACGTCCGCGGTGAGGGCGGCGGTCTCGTCCTGCTCAAGCCGCTGGCGGACGCCGTGGCCGACGGCGACGAGATCTACTGCGTCATCGAGGGCGGCGCGGTCAACAACGACGGCGCCGGGGACGCCCTGACCACCCCCGACCAGCGGGCCCAGCAGGCCGTACTGCGCGCGGCCTGCCGCCGCGCGGGCGCCGACCCGACCGCCGTACGGTACGTCGAACTGCACGGCACCGGCACCCGCGTCGGCGATCCCGTCGAGGCCGCCGCCCTCGGCGCGGTGTACGGGGCCGACCGCCCCGCCGACGAG
>NZ_JBSFMM010000263.1:0-14721 GCF_053599555.1 Streptomyces sp. NPDC000941 | reverse complement strand
CTACGCGTGCGCGGGGCGCGATGCGGTCAGCGCACCGCGGCCACATGTCCGTCCGGCCGGATCAGCACGGCCTCGGCGTCCTCCCAGCCGTCCCGCTCCTCGGCGGGCCAGCCCCGTACGACATGCAGGGCTCCCGGGACCGGGGCCAGGGCCGGCGCGGTGGTGTCGTCCGTACGGGTCAGCAGGACGTGGGCGGCGTCCCGCAGGTGTTCGTAGAGGCTGCCGGTCCCGTCGCCCTGGCGCAGGACGAGGTCGGGCACGCGGGTGCCGACGAGTGGGTGGGCCTCGGCGCCGGGCTTCGGCGGGTACGCATAGTCGAGGGCCGTGATCTGTCCGGCCAGGTACTGGTTGACCTGGGGGAATTCGAGCAGCCGGGAGAAGAGGTCGCGCAGGTGCTGCCCGCCCGGAGTGAAGTCGAAGACCATGGTCGTCTGAGCGAGGGTGTTGGCGATCACGGCCTCCCCGATGGGGTGGCGTTCGTCGTGGTAGGTCTCCAGAAGTTCCTCGTCCGCGTCGCCACGCACCACCGCGGCGAGCTTCCAGCCGAGGTTGGTGGCGTCCTGGAGGCCGGTGTTGAGTCCCTGGCCGCCGAACGGCGAGTGGACATGGGCGGCGTCGCCGGCGAGCAGCACACGTCCGGCGCGGTACCGGGCGGCGACACGTGCCGGGTTGCCGACGCGGGAGAGCCAGGTCGGTGAGTGGACACCGCAGTCGCCGCCGGTGAGGCGGATGAGGACCTCGCGCAGCTCCTCGAAGGAAACGGGTTCCTCCTTGGTGACCTGGCTGGACTGGCGGTCGCAGACCATGATGCGGTGCCGGCCCGTGTCGGGGACCGTACCGCCCATGAACCAGCCGAGCCTGCTGCCGTCCGGCGCGGGGAAGTGCCGGATACCCAGCTGGCCGAGCCATTCCGGGGGTTCGCCGAGGGTGACATCGGCCAGGATGTACGTGGCGGTCGTACCGCTGCCGGGGAAGTCGATGCCCGCGTGTTTGCGCACGGCGCTGTGGGCACCGTCGCAGCCGACGACGTATCGCGCGGACACGCTCTCGCCGTTCTCCAGCTTGAGGCGGACCCGGTCGGGGTGGGGGGTGAGGCCGACGACGGCGTTGCCGCGTTCGACCGCGACCCCGAGTTCGGCGAGCGCCTTTTCGATGACCTCCTCCACGACGTTCTGCCGTACCGACAGGCCGTAGGGGTGGCTGGTGTCGAGTCCGGCGAGGTGGAGCCAGGGCAGCAGGCCCGCCACGTTGGCGACGGGGAGTTTACGGGAGCGCTCGCCGGCGACCCGGTCGAGCAGGCCGCGCATGTCGAGGATCTCCAGGCTGCGTGCCTGGAGGCCGAACGCCCTGATGTAGGGGCTGCGTTCGGTGTCGCGTTCCAACACGCGCACATGCACGCCACCGATGGACAGTTCCCGCGCCAGCCAGAGGCCGACGGGGCCGGCTCCCACGATGGCGACGTCCACGATGTCTTGTTCAATGGGCACAGAGGCTCCCGAGAGTCGGTGAGATCGGGTCAGCCTCAGGCTAGAAACGGGCTCTAAAGGCCGGGAAAGGCAATGGAGTTGTGACCGGAGCGGTCGTCCTCGCCGGTTCCGCGGTGGCACAGCAGCACCACGCCGCGGGCGGCCGCGGTGGCTCCGACCACGGCGCACACGACGCCCGGCACGCCCCCGTCGAGCCGCTCGCCCAGGAGGGTCAGGCCGATGAGGCAGGAGGCGACGGGGTTGGCGAGGGTCATGAGGACCAGGGGGGCGCCCAGGCCGCCACGATAGGCGATCTGGGAGAGCAGGACACCGGCCAGGGCCAGCGGAGCGACGAGGGCGGCGGGCAGTGCCGTACCGGTGTTCAGCAGGGCGCGCAGACCGCCGTCCATGACGGCCACGGACACGCTCTGGGCGAACGCGGAGCCCACCGCGAAGGCGATGCCGGCAGCGATGGCGTATCCCGTGCTGCCCGCGGCGGACTTGGCGAGCAGGACGACCATCGCGAGGCAGACGCCGCCCAGCAGGCAGGTCTGCGGCACATTCAGCAGACGGTCCACGGGGCTTTGCGAGGGGGTGGTCGCCAGGAGCATGCCGGCCAGCCCGACGAGCGCGAGTGCGATACCGCGCCATTCGCGGGCACCGGCCCGGCGCCTGGCGAAGGCGGCGCCCAGTGGCACGGCGAGGACGACGGTGAGTGCGCCGAGCGGTTGCACCGTGGTCAGTGGCCCGTAGCGCAGGGCCGCCACATGGACGAGGGCGCCGAGGGCGTTGAGGCCGAGCGCCGACAGGCCCCCGCCGCGGCCGAGCAGGCCGGTCTGCGGGTGGGCGGTGGCCGCGGTGCGCGCGGCTAGGCGTTCTTGGAGCACGGCACCGAGGGCGTAGCAGGTGGCGGAGAGGACCGAAAGGAGAATGCTCAGTGCTGTGGTGTTCATCGCGGCCCCCACTGGGCAAGTGCGCGACTCTCGAAGCCGGGCGCGGTCTGTCGGCGCGGGAATGGCGGGGATAGCAATAGCGGCAATAGCAGGAACAGCGGGAATGGCAGGAATGAACGGAGCCCGGCGACCAGCCGGGGGATGTACCGGTCGCCGGGCCCGTTTTTCGCACCGCCCCGTCCCCACGGATCGGTGCGAACCCGGAAGCTCATCTCCGCTGGATGAGCGGTTCCGGGTCCCGGGCCGCGGGGCGTGTCGTCCGCGGCGGCCCGAGACGTGTGCTGGGTGCTGGGTGCCGAGTGGCGGCGGCTCGGCCGGTCCGGGTCGAACCGGCCGTCGGCGTCAGACGTGGACGGCCGCCTCACCCGTGGCACTGGAGCCTCGCCGGGTCAGCAGAGCGAGTATCGCCCCGCAGCCCGCGATGACGGCGGAGATGGTGAAAGCGAGCCCCATCCCGCTGATGAAGCTGTCGTGCGCGACCTTTGTGATGGTCTTGCCGACTTCCGCGGGGGTGCCTTCGGGTACGGGCGCCAGTCCGACGGAGATGGCGTCCTTCATGGCTTCTTGCTGCTGCGCGTCGACCTTCGGGAGGTCGGCGGCCGCCCACTTGCCAGGCAACTGGTCACCGACCCGGGAGGACATCACCGCTCCTAGTACGGCCGTGCCGAGGCTGCCGCCGACCTGCATCGCCGCCTGCTGGAGGCCGCCCGCGATACCGGCGTGCTCCTCGGGGGCGTTGCTCACGATCACATCGGTGCTGGCAACGATGACAGGGGCGAGTCCGAGGCCGAGGAGGACGAACCACAGGGACATCGAGAGGGTGCTCGCGTCGGTGTCGAGGGAGCCGAGCCCGAGGATGGCGGCTCCCGAGAGGGCCATACCGCCGGCCAGCGGGAGCTTGGGACCGTACTTCGACATGAGGGCGCCGCCGATCGGGGACCCGATGATCATCATGGCGGTGACGGGCAGCAGGTGGACGCCGCTGTCCACCGGGCTCATGCCGTGCACGTTCTGCAGGTAGAAGGTGATGAAGAACAGGCCGCCCATGAAGGCGAAGGCCATCAGGACCGTGACGACGGTGGCCGCCGACAGCGAGACGGAACGGAACAGCCGGAGCGGGATGAGCGGGTCGCGGGCCTTGGTCTCCCAGACCGCGAAGACGACGCCGAGGACGATCGCCGCGGCGAGGAAACCGATGGTCTTGGCGCCGGTCCACCCCCACGCCTCGGCCTTGATCAGGCTGAAGATCAAGCAGAACATCGCGCCGGACAGCAGCAGGACGCCGGGAAAGTCGAACGCGCCGTCGGCCCGCTTCTCGGCGGGGGGCTTACGCAGCACGACGAGGCCGAGCGCGAAGGCCACGACGCCGACGGGGATGTTGAGGAAGAACACCGACTCCCAGTTGACGTGCTCGACGAGCACACCGCCGACGATGGGGCCCGCGGCGATCGAGGCGCCGATCACGGCACCCCAGATGCCGATCGCCATGTTGAGTTTCTTCGCGGGGAACGTCGCGCGCAGCAGGCCGAGTGCGGCCGGTTGCAGCAGGGAGCCGAACATGCCCTGTAGGACGCGGAAGCCGATGACGAGGCCGGGGCTGCCCGACAGGCCGATGGCGGCCGACATCGCGGCGAAGCCGACAACTCCGACCAGGAAGGTCTGACGGTGGCCGAAGCGGTCGCCCAGCTTGCCGGCGGTGATCAGCGAAACGCCGAGGGCGAGCAGATAGCCGTTGGTGATCCATTGGATCTGTTCCAGCGACGCCTTGAGGTCCTGCTGGATGGCGGGATTGGCGACGGCGACGATCGTACCGTCCAAGGTCACCATCATGGCCCCGATGCCGACGGTGAACAACGTGAGCCAAGGGTGCCCGCGCAGGCCGCGGCCTGGCCCTGAAGAGGCTGTTTCCGTGGAGTTCTGTAAGGAGGTCTGGGCCATGACGGCTCCGATCGAATGATGTCGTGACAGACAGCGAGGGCAACTCAGACAGAAGATATGGCAGCCACTGACAAACGTCAATGTCTGCTAGTAGACATCTTGTGCCATGATTTTCTGGCACAATGGTCCCCACATCGGTCGCGGTACGGATACCTAAGGAGTTGGCCACAGGTGAAGCTGGGAGCCGAGGCGGGCGAACCCGGACTGCGGGAGCGGAAGAAGCAACTCACCCGCGACGCGCTGATCCGCTCCGCGATCAGCCTGTTCACGGAACAGGGTTACGAGAAGACGACGGTGGACGAGATCGTCACCGCGGTCAACGTGTCACCACGCACGTTCTTCCGTTATTTCGCCGGCAAAGAGGACGTCGCCCTCGCCCCCGTGACCGAGATCGACGAGCGCGTCCTCGAACTGCTCGCCCAACGCCCCCCGAGCGAAGGCCCTCTGGAGGCGCTGCGCGGATCGGTGCGGGAGACCTGGGCAGACGTCAGAGAGCAGACGGAGCGGATCAGCGGGGTCACCGCACTCGCCAGGATCCTGCGCATCATCGAGACCGCTCCGGGCCTGAGCGCCGCGCACGCACAGCGCACCATGGCGTTCGAAGAACGCCTCGGCCGGGAAATCGCCCGAAGAGAGGGCGTCGACTACGACACCGATCCCCGTCCCAAGCTGGTGGTGGCCATCTTCACCGCGGTGACACGAGTGGCCAGTCGCTGCTGGGGCCTTGACGAGGATGCCGATCTCGACGCGGTCGCGCAGACGATCGAGGAGCACTTCGACCTGCTCCTGCCGACACTCGAGGGCCCGTGGGCCCCACAGGTTCCGCACTGAGCGCGCCTCCTCCGCCCCCTTCACCGAACCGTCGCCGAACCGCCGGGGGCCTTCGTACACACCGGGGCCTTCGTGCACAAGGGATCAGCTGCGCAGTTCCTCCAGCAGGCGCCGCTCGACCGGAGTCAGCGGACGCTCGGGACACAGCCGTTCAGGGTGGCGAGGGGCCGGTCCCTCGCCTGGCGGCGTGGCGGTCTGCGCCGGGACGACCTGCGGGAACTGGACCCAGAGACCGCCGAAGGTCACCAGCATGTCCCAGACCATGCGCAGACAGCAGGCACCGCGCGACCGCTCCATACGCGCCATTCGCTCAACGCTCCTCGCTCGCAGCACCGCCATCGAGGCAGGGCACTGTTGGGGTGGGCAGTACCGTGCCGGTCGTCGCTTAAGGCCCACTGAATGACCAAGCCGCAACTGCGCCAGCGAACCGACGAGTTCCGGCCCCATCCACGCAGGCGAGGTGTTCCTCCTTCGCCCACTGTCGGACAATGAGCGGGCAATTGACCCAGAGAGGCCCGTCGCATGCTCGGGGGACCCGGCGGCCGCCCGGACATCCACGGAGGAAACCGTGCTCGACGACCGGTCCGTCTCAGTGCACTGCATCACCCTGATGCCCCGGCCGAAGTTTCAGCTCGTGTGCTTCCCACCTGCCGGGGAAGGAGTGTCGTACTACCGGTCGATATCGGAAGCACTGGCACCGTCCACCGAAGTTCTGTCGGTGCAGTACCCGCAGTCGCCTCCGGATCCCGCGGGCGGGGATGCGTTGCAATCCCCCTCGCCGGCGCACCTCATCGCCGAAACACTCGTCGACCGGCTCGACAGCCCCACGGTGCTCTTCGGTCAGGGGCTGGGCGCCACCGTCGCCTTCGAAGTGGCGCACAGCCTCGAACTGGCCTTCCTGCTCAACGACCGGAGCGGGGGCAGGCTGGCGGCCCTGCTGGTGTCCTCCCAGCCCGCACCCTGCCATTCCCTGGCCAAGGATGCGGCGATCACCTGTCCCATCGGCGTCTTCCTGGGTGACGCCGACCCGTTCCTGTCCTACGACGAGGCAACCGCCTGGGCGTACCACAGCAAGGAACGGTTCGACTGCCAGATGCTGCACGGCGGCAAGGACTACTTCAGAGACCGCCCTGCCGAACTCGTCAACGCGATATCGGACTACCTGCTCATGCTCGACTGACCCGGATCGGGCCGCACAACGACAGCGACGAACGGGCCGCTGATCGAACCTGAGCCTCGTCTCAGCCGTCGGTGCCGAGTCCGCCGTCGAAGGTTTCCAGACCGTCCTTGATGTCGGTCAGTACGTCGGCGGCCTCAGCACCGTCGATCACCCGGTGGTCGAAGGCGAGGCTGAGCCGCATCACCTTGGCGATGTCCACCTGGCCACCACGGACGACCGGACGGTCCGCCGCCCGCCCGACTCCGAGCGTGATGGTGGTACCGCCCACCGAGTGGAAACCGTCCACCGGCCGGTGGCCCAGTGAGGTGACGGCGAAAGTACCCATGAAACGGGCCCGCGTCTCCAACGGCCGGACCGTACGCCGGAACAGCGCCCGCCCCACCGGACCGGGCAGCCGGTGCAGCAGGCGCACTCCCCCGAACTCCGGCGCCTTCTGCGGATCCATGTCCTTGACGTGGTCCAACTGCTTCTGGATGTCCAGGAGCCCCTGGGAGTCGAGCCCGGGAAGGACCGCGGACAGCACCACCCGCCGACCGCCCATGGTCTTGTCGAGAGTGACCTTGGCGTTGGCAGCGGCGTACCGCGCGACCCGTGGCCGCAGCCGCCCCCTGATGGCGGCGTTCGCCTCCGGGTGGGCCACGAGAACCCGAGATGACACGTGCAGCACATAGCTGAGCACCGAGTACGGCTGGCCCGACTCGCGTGCCCTGGCACGGTGTTGCATGACGCGGGTCATGTCGACCTCGGTGTCGAGGAAGACGGGCGAGAAGGAACGGATCTCCCGCAGGAAGTGCAGCGTGTGGCGGCGCTCCGGCGCGATGGGCACCACCGCCGCATTCCTGTCGGACCTCTTGATCGCAGTGTCGGCCACAGCCCTTTTCCTTCCTTGCGCCGCACGTTCAGCCGTCCGGGGAAGCCTCTACGACAGGCCTTAAGCCTCCCTTTTGGCTTGGCTCATCCGCTCCGGCCCGAGTCGGCCTGTAGTGCGTAGGCACCAGGACAGGTGAGTGGCTGGTCCGGGTGGACCAACGGAAGACGGCGGCCGGGGACGATGCCCGGAAGGGGCGCCGGAAGGAAGGGTTGGAGGCGCGTGAATCCCGCGCGTTTCCCCCTTGCCCAGCGGTGGCGGCGCACGCATCAAGCAGGTCCACGCCCTTGCTCGCAACCAACGATGAAAAGGACGTCCATGTCCGAAGCTGTGGTTTCCCCGGTCCGCATCGAGAGGCTGTCAATCGGCGCCCTCGGCATCTTGGCACTCGCCCTCGGCACCCTGCAGTCAGTGGTGGAGCCTGCGCTCCCGCTGCTGCAACGTGAGATGGGGGTCAGTCCCGCCGAAGGGGCGTTGATCGGCAACACGTTACTCGTCACCGGCGCGGTCGTCGCACCCGTCGCGGGCAAACTCGGCGACCGCTACGGCGGAAAGCGGGTGCTGATCTGGCTCATGGCCGTGGTCTCGGTTGGCGGTCTGTTGGCCGGCCTGGCGCCGAACCTGCCGGTGTTGTTGCTCGGTCAGGTATTGCAGGGCGTCATGGTGGGTGCGCTACCCCTCTCGTTCATCCTGGTGCGCAAACACCTCCCGGCAGGAGAGTCGCAGCTGGCTCTCGGGGTGGTCATGGCGCTGTTCACGGGCGGCGGCATGGTCGGAACGCTGTTTGCCGGGCCGATCGCGGAAGGACTGTCCTGGCATTGGATGTTCGCGCTGCCGACGATCGCGATCATCGCGATGACGTTGGTCGTGGCCCGGCTGATGCCGCATGATCAGCCGATCCAGTCGGACAACAGGATCGACTGGCCTGGCATGGCTCTGCTGAGCGGCACGTTGCTCGCCTTCATGCTCGGGCTCGTGAAGGTGACGGGCGCCGGGCTGCCGCCACTCGCGGTCGGTGCCATCGCGGTGGTCGTGGCCGCCCTCGCGACCGGATGGGTCGCCGTCGAGCGCCGGACGGCCTCGCCGATGGTCGATCTGCGCATGCTGGCAAAGCCTGCGATATGGCATTCGTGCGTGCTCACCCTCGTCATCACCACCAGTTTCGGGATGGTGGCCTTTCTGCTCCCGCAGCTGTTCGCGGTATCGGCCGACGGGTACGGCTTCGGAGCCGACACCACCGACATCGGACTGTTCCTGCTGCCCGGCGCCATCGCCGGGGCGGTGAGCGATTCGGTCGGCGGGATCGCGGCGCGGCGTTTCGGTCTGCGTGCCGTGCTCATCGTGGGCGCCGTCGTCACGGCGGCCACGATGATCGCCGTGGTGTCGCTGCACACCGCGGAGTGGCAGCTCGTTCTCGCGAAGGTGCTGGCCGCTGTCGGCGCGGGCATCGGTACCACGGCGTTGCTCACCCGAACCGCCACCGCCGTCGAGACCAGGGACACCGGCATCGCCACCAGCCTGCTCGTGGTGACACGTGTGATCGGCGTCGCCGTGGGCTCCCAGGTCGCCGGCGCGATCCTCGACGCCGGGGCCGACTCGATGTCGGGCCAGCCCACCGAATCGGCCTTCGTCACAGGTTTCGCCGTCGCCGGCCTCGTCGCCGCATTGTCACTGCTCGTTGTCCGTATCACGAAGAAGGGAACCCAGGCATGACACCCACGGGTCTGTCGATGGATGTAAGTACTCTCGCGAAGCGCACAGTTCTGATCTCCGGGGCCAGTATCTCCGGGCCCGCCCTCGCGTACTGGCTGCACCGGTCCGGATGCGCGGTCACCGTGGTGGAGAAAGCAGGCGCACTGCGCGACGGTGGTTATCCGATCGATGTCCGCGGTATCGCGATAGAGGTGGTCCGGCGGATGGGGATACTGCCGCAACTGCGGGACGCGCACATCGACTCGCGTCGCTGCACCTTCCTCGACGCCGATGGCAGTGAAGTGGCCTCGCTCAGCCCGCGCGCCGTTGCCGGCGGTGTCGAGGGACAGGATCTCGAGGTGCGTCGTGGGGATCTGGCCGCGAGCCTCTACGCGATGGTCCGCGACGACGTGGAGTTCCTGTTCAACGACTCCATCGACGCCCTCGACCAGTCCGGACAAGGGGTCGACGTGACTTTCCACAGTGGGCAACGGCGCACGTTCGACCTGGTAGTCGGCGCCGACGGGATGCACTCGCACACCCGGGAGTCCCTGTTCGGCCCCGAAGAGCGGTTCCACCGCTACCTCGGCTATTGCTTCGCCATTTTCACCATGCCGAACACCTTCGGGCTCTCCCGCGAGCTCATGATGTGGAACACCCCGGGGAAAGCCGCGGCCCTCTACGCCGTCGGGGACAACGACGAACTGCACGCCTTCCTGAACTTTCACCAGCCAGAACCGCCGTCCGACGCCCTCCGGAACCCCGACGCCCAGCGGGACCTGGTCGCCACGGTCTTCGCGGGCGCGGGATGGGAGGTCCCTGGCATCGTCAACGCCATGCTCGACGCGGATGACCTGTTCTTCGACACGGCCGGTCAGATCCGCATGCCCCACTGGTCCAGCGGCCGCGTCGCGCTCGTCGGCGACGCCGCGTACGCACCCTCGTTCCTTACCGGACAAGGCTCAAGCCTTGCGCTCGTCGGTGCCTACATGCTCGCCAACGCCCTGGCCACGCACCGGGACCACACCGCGGCCTTCGCCACCTACGAACGCGACATTCGCGAGTTCGTAGCCATGAATCAGGCTCTGGTCGACAACGGTGCGGCCACCCTCTTCCCCACCACGGTGCGGGCCCTGGAGCAACGCAACACCATGCTGCGTGGCCTCGTCACCATGCCCTCCGCGACACCACGACCGGCCCACTCAGCCCTTACGCTGCCCGAATTCGCCCCGATGCCGTGACCTGATACGGCACCGACCGCCTGTGGGACTACGACAGGCGGTCGGTGCCGCCGTCGGGGGTGGCGTGGGCCAGGCCCGTCCGGTAGGCAATGACGACGAGTTGCGCCCGGTCGCGGGCCTCCAGCTTCGTCATGGCGCGCTGCACATGGGCGCGGACGGTGAAGGGGCTGAGGAACATCCGCTCGGCGATCTCCTGGTTGGACAGGCCGGTCGCGACCAGGGCCACCATCTCGCGTTCGCGCGGGGTGAGCACGGCGAGCTGTTCGGGGTGGTGCGACGGGGCGTCGTCCGGTGTGGCGAGGAAACGGGCGACCAAGGAGCGGGTCGCGGCGGGGGACAGCAGAGTGTCGCCGGCGGCGATCGTACGCACGGCGCCCAGCAGGTCCTCGGCCCCGATGCCCTTGCCGATGAAGCCGCCGGCCCCCGCGCGCAGGGCCTGAGCGACGTACTCGTCGGTCTCGTACGTGGTGAGGATCAGGATGCGGCTGGCACGCAGCTCCGGGTCCGCGCAGATCTCCGACGTGGCGGTGAGACCGTCCACCTCGGGCATCCGGATGTCCATGATCACCACGTCCGGGCGCAGCTCCCGGGTGAGTCTCACCGCCTCCCTGCCATCGGCGGCCTCGCCGACCACGGTGATGTCGTCGGCACTGTCGAGAAGCAGCCGGAAGGCACCGCGCAGCAGGGCCTGATCGTCGGCGAGCAGCACCCGGAGCGTCACGGCGCACCTCCGGCCGCTCCGTCGCCCGTCCGTCCGTCGGCTGCCGCTCCGTCGGCTGCCGCTCCGTCGCCTGTCGCTCCGTCGGCCATTTGCCCCTCGTTGGTTGTTGCTCCGTCAGTCTTCCGCGTCGTGTCCTTGGCGGGCGGGAGGGGCAGCTGGGTGGAGACGAGGAAGCCGCCCTCCGGGCGCCTGCCCGCGGTGAGGTGTCCCCCGACCGCGGTGGCACGTTCACGCATCCCGATCAGACCATAACCGGGCGGACGGTCCGCCGCCGCGGACGCACTCGGGCCCGTGGACGCACCCGCTCGCGCGGACGCGGTCGGCGCCGTACGGGCGCCCCCTCCGTCGTCGGCGACGGTGATGGTCACGCGATCGCGGTTCCAGGCGAGGCGTACCCGGGCGCTACCGGTCCCGGCGTGCTTGGTCACGTTGGTCAGGGCCTCCTGGACAATGCGGTAGGCGGTGAGGTCCACTCCCGGCGGCAGCGGCCTGGCCGTGCCCTCCTGGTGCACCGACACCTCCAGACCCGCGCGGCGGAAGGACTCGAGGAGCGTGGGTAGCCGGGCCAGTCCGGGCGCCGGTTCGCCGGTCGCGGCCGCGTCGCCGGACTGACGCAGCAGACCGACCGTGGCCCGCAGTTCGTCGAGCGCGTGGCCGGTGGTCTCGACGAGCTCCTTCAGGCTCTTGCGGGTCTGCTCCGGGCGGGCGTCGAAGAGGTGGGCGGCGACCGTGGCCTGCGCGTTGGCCAGGGTGATCTGATGGGCCACGAGGTCGTGCAACTCCCGGGCGATACGAACCCGTTCCTCGGACACTCTCCGGCGCGCCTCGCTGTCCCGGCTCTGCTCGGCCCGCCGGGCCCGCTCTTCCGCAGCCGCCAGGTAGGCCCGTCGGTTCTGCGCCGAGTGCCCGAGTACGCCGGCCACCAGCGGGAACGCCGCCACCGCTCCCACCCTGCTCGCATCCTTCCACGAGAGGGCCCCGAACAAGGGGGCGGAGGCGACCAGCAGCGCCGCGGAGGTGAGTGACACCGCGCTCGCCGCGTGCCGTTCGGTGCGCGCGGTGAGCGAGTAGGCGGTGATCACGGCGGGGGCCACGATGAGCGGGCTCAGCAGGAGACCCAAAGGCGGCACCAGCATGCCGCTCACAGTCGTGACCGCCATGGCGGCCAGGGGCGCCCGGTGCCGCACCGGCAGCACGGCACAGGACACCACGGCGATGAAGTAGGCGGCGGCAGGCGGCGGTGACAGCGTCCTGCCGTCGTCCCCCAGCACGCCGCCGAGCAGACAGAGCGCGAACGCCGTCGCCGTGACCGCTGCCTCCCGCCACCACGTGCTGCGTGGTCGCGGGCCACCGCCACCCGTGTTCGTCATAGCCGGATCAGTGCCGGTGCCGGCCGACGGGGAGCCGCGGCACCGCCGCGTCCAACTCGGCCGCGGAGGCCGGGACATGCCCGCTCAGCTTCTCACCCTCGATATCCACATTCGGCAGCACACGGTTCAGGATAGGGGGCAGCCACCAGGCCCGGTGGCCGAGCAGGGCCAGGACCGCGGGTGCGATCGCCATCCGGACCACGAAGGCGTCGAAGGCGACAGCGGCGGCCAGGCCGACGCCCATCGTCTGGATGGTCGGGCTGCTCATCCCGATGAATCCGGCGAACACGCTGATCATGATGATCGCCGCCGCGGCCACCACACGTCCGCTGTGCCGGAAACCGCTGACGATTGCCTCGCATGGGGACGCGCCATGGACGTACGCCTCCCGCATCCGGGTGAGGAGGAAGACCTCGTAATCCATGGCGAGGCCGAACACTATTCCGATGATGAGAATCGGCATCAGCGACATGACCGGTCCGGTCTGCTCGATGCCGACCAGGTCTGCCGCCCAGCCCCACTGGAAGACGGCGACGAGGACGCCGAAGGCGGCACCCACCGACAGCAGGAAGCCGAGCGCGGCCTTGACCGGGACCAGGACCGAGCGGAAGACCACCATCAGCAGAAGCACCGCCAGGCCGATGACCACGGTCAGATAGGGAATGAGGGCGTCGGACATGGCTTCGGAAATGTCGATGTTCATCGCGGTGGTGCCGGTCACCAGGATGTCGGCGCCCGTGTCGGCCTCGACGCCGGAGACCGCGCTCCGGATCGCGTGCACCAGGTCCTTGGTCTCGCCGCTGTTCGGCGCGGTCCGCGGGACGGCGGTGAGGACGGCCGTGTCCTTGCCCCGGCTGAGAACCGGATCACCGACCGACGCGACCCCGTCCACTCCCCGTACGGTCTCGGCGACCAGGTCCGTGGTGGCCCGGGTGTCCCCAGACCCCGAAGACGCCGACGTGTCCACGACCACGGTCAACGGGCCGTTGAAACCGGGGCCGAAGCCTTCTGACAGCAGGTCGTAGGCGCGGCGCTCGGTGGTCTCCACCGACTTGGACTCGTCTCCGGGCAGCCCGAGTTCGAGGCTCAGCGCCGGTACGGCGACGGCGCCGAGACCGAGTCCGGCGATCAGCAGCACGGCCGCCGGCCGGCGCAGCACGAACCGCGCCCAGCGGGTGCCGAGCCCGGGCCGGTCGGCCGCGGCGGGCACCGGGTGCGGGCGCTCGCTTCCCGGGCGCTCGCCTCCCAGGCTCTCGCTTCCCAGGCTCTCGCCTCCTTGGCGCTCGCTTCCCGGCCGGGTGGCCTTGCGTACAGCGCGGGACAGTACCCTCCGGCCGAAGAAGCCGAACAGCGCGGGGACGAGGGTCAGTGCGACGAGTACGGCAAGGGCCACGGCGCCCGCGCCGCCCATGCCCATCTTGGTGAGTTCGGGGATTCCGACGACCCCCAGCCCGACCAGGGCGATGAAGACGGTCGCGCCGGCGAAGACGACGGCGGATCCGGCCGTGCCCACCGCCCGGCCCGCGGCCTCCTCCGGCTCGCGGCCCTGGGCGCGTTCGTCGCGGAAGCGGGAGGTGATGAAGAGTGCGTAGTCGATGCCGACCGCCAGCCCCAGCATCAGCGCCAGGATGGCGACGGTGGACGTCAGGCCAAGCGGCACGGCCAGCGCGGAGACCAGGCCGAAGGCGATGGCCACGCCCACGAAGGCGGTCAGCAGCGACAATCCGGCCGCGACCAGCGACCCGAGGGCGAGGACCAGCACCACCGCTGCCACCGCCACGCCGATGATCTCCGTCGTACCGCCCGGTTCCTCTTCCGAGTCCAGGGCCGAGCCGCCGATCTCCACGGTCAGCCCCGCGTCCCGGGCCTGGCTCGCGGCGTCCTCGAGGGCGCTCTTCGTGGGCTCGGCCAGGTCGACGGCGTCCGCGGTGTAGGTGATCGTGGAGTAGGCGATGGTGCCGTCCTCGCTGACCGCGCCGGTCTCATAGGGGTCGGTGGTCGACGCGACCTGATCGCCCCCGTCCAGCGAGCCGAGCGCGCCCTCGACGGCCGCCTTGTTCTCGCTGGCCGTCACCCGCTGCCCGTCCGGGGCCCGGAACACCAAGCGGGCCTCGGCGCCTTGGGAGTTGCTCTGGGGGAAGCGCTCGTCCAGCAGGTCGAACGCCTTCTGCGACTCGGTGCCGGGCATGGAGAGGTCCTCGTCCTTCCCCTCCGGCGCCGTGGCGGCGGCGACGACGGCCAGCACCAGGACACCCAGCCACACACCACCCACGAGCCGACGGCGCCGGAAGGCCCACCGTCCGATCCGGTAAAGAAATGTCGCCACCTGTTGATCACTCCAGACACCGCTAGGCAAGGGGGAAACGCGCGGGATTCACGCGCCTCCAACCCTTCCTTCCGGCGCCCCTTCCGGGCATCGTCCCCGGCCGCCGTCTTCCCCTGGTGCGCCCGGACCAGCCAC
>NZ_JBSFMM010000262.1:0-14732 GCF_053599555.1 Streptomyces sp. NPDC000941 | reverse complement strand
GGCCGGCCGTCCTCACCGATAAGCGGGCGGCCGGAGCGGGGGCTGGGTGCCCGCCCGCCTCCGGGGCGAGATGGAGGCGGGCGGACGCTGGGAGGTGGGCCGCTGGCTCGCGGCTGCTGTCCGGCACGGGGGGACCGGACGCCAGCGACCCACCGGTCTATCGGGCAGGGTCGCCCAGCACGCACAGGGCGACGGTCAGCGCCAGGAGCGCGGCTGTCACGGCGAGGGGCAGACCGGCTCGGACGGCACGGATGGCGTACAAGGCGGCCCGCTCGGTCAGGTGCGGTCGACGATGCCTCATTCGGCCCCCTCAGCACGGGCCTGCCGCGCGGCCTTCTCGTAAGCGCGCAGCAGCTGCTCTCCCTGACTGCAGGCGCCGCCGGGTGTTTTGCATGCCAGGCAGCCTGCGGCGTGCCCGATGGCTGCGCGCCACGCCGCCTCGGCGACCGGGGCGGGGGCCGTCATCGGACCCAGCCCTGCTGTCGGGCGCGGCGCATGGCCGCGAGCTCGGCGAGGATGTCGCGCTGCTTCGGGAAGCTGGGCGCGCAGCCGGGGCAGGCGTAGGCAGTGCGGCCGCCGGCGCTCGCGCTGTGCTCGATCGCGACGACGACCGGCTCGCGGGTGGGCTTGTCGCAGCGGGCGCAGATCTGGGAGGTCACCGCGGGACCTCCGCGCGGGGGCCGAGCGCTTCGCGGGTCGCGGTCTGCAGCGCAGCGTGGAGGGCCGCGGGGTCGGTGAGGTGCTGGCCGTTCCTGAGCGGTACACGCCAGCGCACACCCGGCCCCGTCTCGAGCCCCGCAGGGGGCACTTCGACGTAGGCGGTCGCTCCCCAAACCTGGACGGAGGGCAGCAGGCTCAGGTCCCACTCGGCGGCGGCGCCCGGTGCGATGAGCCAGTACAGCACCCTGTCGATCGGGTTCTCGATGACCGCGCCTGTCGTCTCGCCCAGGAGGTCGAGAGTGCGTTTTCCGATGCCGATGGAGAAGGGGACGCGCACGACGTCCCACGATTTGCCAGCGGGCTGCAGCTCCACGCTACGGCTGGTTGGCGGCGTCCACGGTTGGATATTCGGCATCATGGTCGGCTCCCACGAGGGTGACGTGCGTCCGTCCCGTGACGCTAAGTGAGACGCACATCACACCTCAATGGCACTTTCGTTGAGCCGCCGACGAAAGTGCCAGGGAGCGTCACATTGGTAGGCCGACCGCGTCGGCCAAGGTGCGCATTTCGGGAGTTAGCGTCCTTCGCTTCGCCACCACATCAGACATGATGTCCCGCGCATACCGCTGACTGGCCAGCCACTCAGGTGCGTTGACGTTCACCTCGGTCAGCACCGAGATAGCGTCTCCGTACTGGCGCATCATCGTGTGAGCCTTCGCCACGTCCAGCCGGTGCCGGTGATACTCCGTGGAGACCGCCAGGCCACCAGGACGCTGCGCCGCATGCAGTACCTTGTCCGGCTCCTGCAAGACGATGTGCCGCTCCGCCGCCTTGTACCGCACCGTGGTCGGGCCCCATGTCGTCAGCCGCTCAGTGCCACGTGGCAACTCCCGGCCCATCAGGACCGCGACGGACCGCGCGAGCCGCATGGTGTCGTCCGCTTCCCCGCGCCGGTTGTCGCGAAGATTCGCCGCCGAGGCCTGCATCAGCAGCCAGCCCCAGGCGGCCAGTTCCTCGGGCGTCGCGCGGGACACCCGCGGCTCGACGTCGTCAGCCCACCGAGTCGCCAGTTCACGCGACGCTGACAGCTTGCCCTGGCGGACGAGCAGCCAGCTCCAGGTAGCGATGATGCCCGCGGCGCGCAGCCGGTCCGGCGCGTCGTCCAGGGCGCGCCGTAGCGCAGTTTCCGCTGCGCTGTACTGGCGGACCTGGGTGAGCGTCGATCCGGCGATCTGTAGCAGGTGGGACCGCACGTCTCGTGCGTCGCTGGTGTCGCCCAGCGCGTCGGCGTCGCGCAGCAGCGGGGAGAGAAGCCCAGTGAGCTCGGCCAGCCGGTTGTCGAAGTAGGCGGCGCGCACCTCGGGCAGCATGGCGCGGACGCCCTCAACTGTCGAGGCCTCGCCTGCGTGGACGGGCGCGATCTGGACGGCCTGCTGGAGCGCTCGCCATTCCTCAGCCGTCTCGCCTGCGGTCTCCTCGTCGTCGCGCTCCAACAGGCTGCTGGTGGGAACGCGTAGGGCGACGGCCAGTTCGTGGGCTGTCTCCATGCGGGTGTCGTGGAGGTCGCCCTGCTCCAACTTCCTGATGAGCGAGAGCGATACGCCGGAGGCGGCGGCCAGGTCGCGCTGGCTCAGGCCGCGCCGCTTGCGGATCTTGCGTAGTCGGGCGCCGATGTGCGGTTCTTCGGGCATACTGAACTCCGTTCTGAACTCGACACTCAGACGGTACTCCGGGGGAACCCGGGGATGCAGCGATCGGCCTCCAGATCACTCTGGGGGCCGTCGTGCTGTCTGGGCATAGAGAAAGCCCCCTCGCCCGGCCCAGAGGCCAAGACGAGAGGGCACAGGGTGAGACGTCAGCGAGCCAGCACGACCGTGATCTCCACATCAGGACAGCCAGCCGCGACCCGTCGGAGCGCCGACACCTCGGCCGCGTCGGCGGACAGCTGCCACCGGGTCTTCACCGCGGCCCAGTCCGCGATGTAGCGGCAGTGGACCTCGGCGTCTGCTGGCAGCCACTCCGACACGTCCTTGTCGGCCTTCTGCCTGTTCTGCTGCGCAGTCACCGCATCCAACGCCCGGGGATCGCCCAAGTCGTTCGCGTAGTCCTGCCGTTCCTGGGCAGTCCAGGCTCCCGCTCCCGAGTCCCACGCCTCGGCCAGAGGCACCTTGTGATCAATGTCCAGACCGGAGGGACCATCCACCGGCTTGCCGTCGTACCACGACAGCCACCTCCCTCCGGCGAGCCTGCACCCGGCGCCCATGGTGGGCGGCGCGACCGCTTCGTCTAGAAGCGTCTCCGAGCGGGTATTACAGCCATCGTGGTCGGCATCCACCCAGTGTTTGAACTTGCTCCGGTCGTATCCATCCCGGGACTCGTCCGCGACTGGCAGATCAGCGATCGCCTGTGTGAGCGTCCTCGTTACCGTGTCGCCCGGGTCCGCCGACGCCGCAGGCGCCGAGCCGACGAGTGCCGCTGTCGCTGCGATACCGACCGCCAGGGTCCTGATGCTGCCCATGCCGTTCCTCCTCGTAGGGGGTTGGCATGGTCGTATCGGGATCCGCTGGGCCGCTGGTTGAGAACGACACGGAGATCACTCAAACTGGGTGGTTGCGACTGAGTCCACGGCGAGGGTGCGCGGCGCCAGTGTCAGGTGAAGGCGTAGCTCTCGTTGAGGGTGCTGCGGGCGCCGGTGCGCCCCTCGCTGAACCTGTGGCCCGGCGAGGGGTATAACTCTGGGGTCACACTGCATGCAACTTGGATGCTGCTCCGTAGTCTGCGTGAAATTCACGAAGCCGTAGACCTACGACCTTGGCCAGCTCATGATCTGAGTAACCGTGGTCGAAACGGTGAGCGTCCAGGATCTCCTGGAGGATGCTGGGTTGCTCCTGTGCGGGTTCGGCTGGTTCGGTCCGCCTGTACCCGTGCTGAGAGATTTGCACCTGCAGGCTCTTGTACCGACGTTCGTCTATGCGGCCGAGTCGGTAGGCAGTCTGGATAATCGCGGCCATCGAGGCTTTCCAGTACTGCTTCAACTGCACAGCGTGCTGAAGGGTCAGTCCGGCCAAGTGCGGTCTGATGAGCCTGGCTGGCATGAGGAACTCGGCAGCGAATCGGTCGGCCTCGCGCTCGCCATCATCACTCGGAACCTGGTGCATTACCAGATGCCCAAGTTCATGCAGAATGGTGAACCTTTCCCTGGTTGGTGACATGTCGTTGTTCAGGATGATGACGGGTAGGCCGTTCGGTGGGCGGACGCTTAGACCGGAGATCTTTGGTGACTCGAGGTCGCGGCGCACAACCACGATGCCGGCACGCTCCACCAAGCGGGTGACGTCGTGCACCGGGCCGTCTGGGACCAGCCAACTGGCCCGTACCTTGGCGGCGGATTCCTCTGGATCGTGCTCGTCGGCATCCAGGACTGGCAGACGATAGGGCGGCTCGATATCTACGCTGGCTTCCAGGCGGCGCAGTTGCATTAGCAGGAGGTTCACGTCAGCCTCGATCCGCTGGAGAGCCGTCTTCCCTAGCCCGGACTGCTTCCGGTGATAGAAGCCAGACGGCCCAAGGCCGACTGTCTCGTCCGGCCAGTCGAACAGCTCCAGCGGGTACGCGAGCACCTCTGCAATGACTGACAGACGTTCACCCGATAGTTGGCCAACGCCGTTCTCTGCCTTTGACAAGGCGGCCTGGGAGATGCCTGTCATGCTGGCCAGCTTGGACTGGGACAAGCCGCGTGATTCCCGCGCGAGTTGCAGCAAGCGCGGGTTCATGGTGGTTACCTCTCTTCCGATGTGATCTGTTCCGAGCCTTCGGCAGCCCGCTTTGGCCGGACGATCGTAGTCCGCTGCTCCTGGGATGGAATCGCCGGGAGGGGGGTCACGGCTGCGACCGTGTCGATGGCGAGGTCCAGGTCGAGAACCCAGAGTTGGTCGTTGCCCAGGGTGCAGGTGATTGCCACTTGCTCCAGGTCAATACCGGCGTCGTCGGGTAGGTACCCGGCGACGAGGTGTGTAAGTTCGGTCATGCCTGGCAGAACCTGGTTGGTGAACTTGAGGCTCTGCTGTGTGGGGATGCTGCTCGTTCGCAGTTTCGCGTCGCGGTACTTTTTGAACCGCATCACGATCTTTTCCGCGAATGTCAGGAGAAGGAACCCGCGGCTGTCGCTGATGGTGACGTCTGGGTCGCCATCGAAGCGGTTGACGGCTTCGTAGCGGATGAAGTCGTAGACCAGGTTGGCGCGCGAGCGGTTACTGATGATCACGCCAAGCTCTGCGTCGTGCTTGAGCAGTGTGCGCCAGCGTTGCCATCCGTCTTGGATGCACCTGCCGATCTGGTCCAGGTAGGGCGATAAGACTTGGCTGGCCTCTTCGGCCGTGATGGGTTGCGTCACACCGGCATCTTGCCGACTTAAGAACTGGCTGTCAATTATTCGAAGGACTATTCTTTCTGCAGGTCAGTGAGACCTGATCGGCATGTGTGAAACCCCCGTCGTCTGCCGCAGTAGACGACGGGGGTGCTCTCATAAGCGGCGCCGATCAGGCGTCAGGACGGCAGGTGGTTGAGAGGTGGACGTTGGAGAGGGGGAGGGGGCGGGCGCGTCGTCGCGCCTGCAGACGAGAGCGTCCGGGTCCCAGTTCGGCGCCTGCAAGTAATAGCTGCTCGGGCAGGTCTGGCCGTCCCGGCCATCCTTCCCGTCCGCACCTGGCAGCCCCTGAGGACCCTGCGGACCAGCCGGACCAGGCTCACCCGGCACCCCCTGCTGGCCAGCGCTCCCGGCCCCACCGGTCGGGCCTACAGACCCCGACGGGCCGGACTTCCCCATCTTGCCCGGCTTCCCGTCCGTGCCGTCCTCGCCCGGCGGTCCAGTTGGCCCCGGCAAGCCGGGCCTGCCACGAGGACCAGGCGGCCCGGAGGGCCCCACATCACCACGGCTGCCCGGCTTGCCGGCCACGGGCGTGCCGCCCAGGTCCTGCACCTGGCGGGCCAGCGCGTCTCGGGCCTCGTTGGACCTACGGAGATCGGCGCCCTGCTGCTGCACCGTGAGCACGATCCACGCCAGCACTGCGCCCAGCAGCAGGGCGCCCACGACAGCGAACGCATCGCCGCGCCGCCGCCGACGTTCCTCCGCGCGCAGTTGCCCGCGCTTCATGACCCCACCCCCCGAGTCAGCATGAGAATGATGGGGAGCAGCACGCCGATCAGCGGCACCACCACCGCGCCGATGAGCCATCTGCGCGTGGCGACGATCCTCTCGGCGTCCTTCTCCCGCAACGTCTCCAACGTGACCACCCGCTGAGCGAGCGCCTCGTGTCGCAGGTCATACACCTCTTGAGACACCTTGGTGTCGATGCGGGCGCCGAGCTGCGCGATATCGTCCCGCACGTCCGCGAGCCGATCCTCGAAACGGCGCACGACCTCACCGAGAGTCGGTCCATCGGACATGCACCACTCCTCGATCAGACGCCAGCCGGACCGCGCGGGGTGTGCCGCCCCTGCCAGCCGGAGAAGAAGGTGACCGCGGGCGGAACCAGGGCGATGACGATGGCCTGGAGCCAACCAGGCAAAGGGTCGAGCAGGGACTCGTCTGCGGCGACGGCATTGAGGACGGCGAGGACAAGGGAGACCAACAGAGTGCCGGTCGTCGCAGCCTTCACCTTCACTTCGACGGGGGGCTGGGGCATGGCGTACCTCACTTCTCGGGGATGCTGAGTTTCTGGCCGGGGGTGATGGTGTCGGCGTCGTGGAGGCCGTTGAGCTTGGCGATCTCCTTGTAGCGGTTGCCGTCGCCGAGCTTGCTGGCGGCGATCGACCAGAGGGTGTCGCCCTTGCCGACGGTGTACGTGGTTGTGCCGCTACCGGGCCTGGACTTCAGCCGCCGGGCGATGCGGTCGCGCACGGCTACCCAGTCGATGCCCCGCGGGTCGATCTTGCCGGGCTGCCAGTCCAGGTGCCGGATCACGGAGGCGGCCGTCCAGCCATGCGTGCGGCACACCGCGGCCGAGGCCCGCTCGATCGCGTCGAGCTGCGCGGCCGGCCAGGGGTCCTTACCGTCGCCGAGGTTCTCGCACTCGAAGCCGTAGAAGTGCCGGTTGCCGTCGGTGTTGACTTCGTTGTCCTGCGACAGGCGTTCCTCGGCGATGACCGCGCGCAGAACGTCGTCGTCTCCGAGGCCGGCGTGGTTGGCGCGGCCGTAGCCGATGAGGTGCACGACGCCGTCCTTGGCGATCATTCCGTGGCACAGCGGCCCGGGGAGGGTGGCGTACCCGTTGCGGCAGATCTCCACGGTCTGGTCGGTCCCCTTGGTGACGGTGTGGTGGATCATCACGCCGTGCACGGGCCCCCACGGGCCTTTCGCGTTGCGGTTGTGGTGCCGCCAGTCGCCGTGTTCCTGGACCCGCACGCCTTCGGCGCGCAGGGCCGCGATGAACTCGGCGGCGGTGAGTGGCGCGGACATGCAGAGACTCCCGGGCATAGAAGACGCCCCGGCCGGCGGGCTCGGGGCGGGCGGTGGTGGGTCGGTCAGGCGATGCGGCGGTAGAGGATGCGGGTCTGGTTGCCCCCGCGCAGGATCGTCTGGTCGGTGCTGCTCGTGTTCTGGGCGAACTGCATGGTGATCGCGCCGACCGTCCCGTCGGTGGCGAACGTGCCCTGGTCGTAGGCCGAGTGGAAGTTCACGGGCGTGGTTGCGGCGGCGTCGGTGCCGCCCGCGATACGCGCGGTCGTGTTTCCGGGGCGCCGCAGGACGGTGTCGCCGCCCGTGTTGACGCCCGTGGTCACGCCGGACGCGTAGGCGAGGGTGAACGAGCAGAACAGGGCGTGCGCCGCGTCCCACGCCCATTTGAAGTCACTGTTGACCGTGGCCGAGTAGGAGATCAGCAGCTGATACTCGTAGGTCGCGTTGATCTCCGGCGTGAACGTGATTTCGCTGTTGATGAGCGTCGTCCCGGTCGTCGCAGAGGTGACGGTCTGGTCGTTCTCCTGCATCACCAGCAGCGGAACCACGCTGTTCCACCGGTCGGCGGTCAGCACCTGGCCCGCGTACAGGCGTGGGTTGGGCATGGAGACCTCCTACAGGGCCAGTGCCGCGGGCTGAGCCAGGGAGACGGCCGTCCCGGCGGCGTGCGACTTCGACACGGTGTTGATGCTGCGGTTCACGGTCATCCGCTGCGTCGTGAGCAGTTGGAAGTTGTCCCACGACGCCGCGACCGGCAACGCGTTCGTATTCAGCGACGACAGCGACGACCGCACGCCCACGGATCCAGCGGCCGTCAGCGCAGTGTCCGTCACCGTGGCGTGCCAGCCGGCGGGCTCGGCTACGGTCCTCGGCCAGGCCTTGGCCCGCAGCGTCGAGCCGTCCAGCCGGAAGCGAGTGGCGTAGAACGCGCCTGCGAAGTGCGTCCCGGGCACGGTGACCGTGAACATGTCGGTCTGGGTACCGCCCACCCGCTTCTGGAGGACTAGCTGAAGCGTCTGCGTGGACATGAACCCGAGGCGGACCGCGTACATGTTGTTTGCGTCGAGCCAGCGTGCCACCAGATGCAGATAGTGCGGGCCGCCGGTGGCCAGGACGGATGTCGACACATCCGCCGTGATGTCGAGGTCCGGGTACGGGGCGGCCGTGACGGTGTAGCGGGAGATGTTGATCGTGCCGAGAGAGTGCACGCCGGCGCTGCCGTTGGTGGAGTAGTCCGACGCGGATCCGCCGGTCGACGTCCAGGCTTGCCCTGAACTGGCGGTGCCCCACCCGTTGGACGTGGTACGGGCGAAGGTGTCCCACACGGCCGGCTCGCACGCGGTGACGCGGGCGACCTCTCCGCCGAGGCGAACGTCGAACGGGAACTCGTCCGCGAACAGAGTCCCGGGCCCGGCCGAGCTGATCCAGGGAGCCCGGTCGAAGGTGCCGTCTGGCGGGGTGCGGACTACCAGAGCGGTGTCGGCGACTCCTGCGGCCGTCACGAGCTGCGAGCCGGTGGTATCGAGGCGGTTGGGCTGGTCGGGCCCGGCTACGCCGCCCATGGTCGCGGTGAACGAGAGGTCGTCTATGTATGCCGCGTCCTCCCCGCTGGCCGTGCTGTTGTCCTTGGCGTATCGGAAGGTGACCGCGGCCGCGTCGGTGACGTCGACCGTGGTCTGAGTCCATCCGACCGTGCCCTGAGCGCGCAGGACCTGGACGCCGTCGACCAAGACCAGAAGCCGGTCACCCTCGAAGCCGGGGCCGGACGTCTCGGAGGAGACCCGGTACCAGAACGTCAGCGTCTGCGCTCCCTCGGGCACGGTGACGATGGCGTCCGAGGTCTGGTTGTTGCTGATGGCCCCCGAGCGCAGCGACCAGGCGCCCGCGTGGAACTGCGCGCTCGTGCGGGTCCACGGCAGGCTGCCCCGTTTCGTGATGGTGATCGTGTAGGTGGTGTCCTCGAAGTCCTCAGCCGCCGGCATCTCCGGTATCTGGCGCAGGACGCGGGCAACGGTCCACGGTGAGCCGGGGGCGGCATTGAGCTCGATGTCCCAGGTACGCACACCGATTGTCTCGGTCTGTCCCTCAGCGATGAGGTTGATGTCGCCCGGTGGCAGCCACGGCGGGGGGTTAGCGATGGACAGGCGGTCCCCGAGCCCGAGCTCGGTGATGCCTGTGATCAGTCCAGGGTTCTTCGAGAGGTTGAGGTGCAGGAGCGGGTACCGCGGCTCATCGACGGTGTCCATGTGGACACGCCATCCGGCCTGATTTTCGAGCTGCTCGTCGGCTGCGACGTTGACGGTTACAGCCTCGTCGTACGTGCCCACACCGTCCGGGTCGACTTCTGGGGCTTGGACGTTGAGTGGGCCGGTCTCCTGGGAGACGCGGGCCTCACCGCCGCCATCCCTCTGGGCTGTGACGTCGTTACGCCGTCCCTGGTCGTCCTCGGTGGGCTCCAGCGGCGGGGAGAGGTGCCGCGCGGCGTAATCGAGTGCGAAGATCGGGCTGCCGAGGTGGACGTAAGCGGTGTGAGAGCGCCACACAGTACCGTTCACATAGCCGGTGCCGGTCAGGGCGATGGTGTGCCCGGCGTCGCGCACGGAGACGGTGCCGTAGCCGCCGCGGATGGGCAGCTGCCCGAGGTCGTACAGGCCCTGTGGCTGGTCGTAGGCGGCGTCCATGGCGGCGAGCATGAAGATGGGGAAGCCGCCGTACTGGTTGCCGGGGCCAGAGCTGATGGCGAGGGCGTGTTTGTCGGCGGTCAGTTGGATCATCCGGTCCAGCCATCTGAGGTCGCCGAACATCTGGACCAGTTCGCGGCGTTCGTGGATGAAGTTGTCCCAGGTGTCGCTGCCGCCGTCGGTGCCTGCGCCGAGCCACTGGGACGGCATGATCCACACCAAGGCCTCGGCCGTCGTGGTGGTCAGGACCTGCTCCATCCACGTCTTCTGGGCCGTGCCGAGCATGGTTTTGGTGGGGGCGGCCGGGGTGCTGTTGGGGTCGCGCAGCGAGCGGGTGTCGGAGGCGATGAACAGCACGCGGCCGCACTGCCAGGACTGGTAGATGGGGTTGGCGCCGGTCCCGGCCGGGAGCGGGTAGGAGGGGACCCGCTCGCGGTAGACGGTCTGGGCGGCCGGTTTCGCGGCTGAGGTGCGGTCGGAGTTGTTGGGCCCGTAGTCGTGGTCATCCCACATGTAGGTCATGGCCACGTTCCGGAGGAACTGGCCCTGCCGGGCCGAGGGGTTGAATCCGAGGTTGTAGGTCAGGACGTCGTTGTACGCGGCCCGGTACAGAGCGGGGTCGTTGGTGGCGATGTTGCGGTAGTGGATGTCTCCGAGGTGGGAGAACCACAGCCATTCCTCGGCGAGGGCCTGGATGCGCATCGTGTCGAAGACGGGGCTGTTGCTGACGGCGTTGGTGATGTTGCTGTCGTCCCCAAGAGCGCCGGTCAGGCCCGCGTCGCCAGCTGCTCCGATGGTGAAGTCGGCGGGGGTGCCGAGTGGCGGGTGGGTGCGGAAGGTGCCCGCCCAGTCGGTGTTGAGGGCGCCGTCGTCGATGACGTAGTAGTAGCGGGTGCTCGGGGCCAGGCCGGTGACTTGCCAGGAGACCACCCCGTCGGTTTCTGGCGCGTTCGGGCCGATGGCGATGGGGTTCGAGTGGTTCGGCTGGGTGGAGACCTTGAGTGTGGCGGAGGTTGCCGGCGCGGTGCGGCAGCGCACCCAGGCGGTGGACTCGGTCACGGCGCCGACCCACACGAGCATGACCGACAGCGACATCAGACCCCCTGGTTGTACTTGGAGGCCCGCGTCCGGTAGGCGAGGGCCAGTTCGTCGAGGGCTTCGTAGAGCACACCGCCGTCCACATCGACGGTGGTCTGGAGCAGGTCCAGGAACCGGCCGGACTTCTGCGGCCCCATGGCCGGGCTGTCGTCGAGATCACCCGTGACCTGGAGGGGTACGGCCTGCTCGGCGCACAGCCGCTCGAGGCGGCGTCCGGCGAGCTCGCGGGCGTAGCCCTGGAGGGCCTGGTAGGTCTGGTCTGCGCCCGGGGCGGTGCCGCCCCAGTAGACGATGTGGCCGACTGTGAGGGGGCCGACGTCGAACCCGCCGCCCGTCACCAGATTCCAGCTGTACTTGACCCGGGCAACGGGGCGGAACGGGCAGGCCTGGTTGCCGCTGCCCATGCTGACGCCGTCGATGAGCAGTTCCCAGTTGGTTCCGCCCGCGCCGTCATCCGTGCAGGTGAGCCGGATGTGGTGCGCGTCCAGGTCATACAGGTCGGCGACGCCGGACAGGAATACCGGGAACCCGGAGCTGCTGGTGGTCTCCCCGCGGCTCGCGGCGAACAGGTGCAGCTCCTTGTCGAACGCCTCGGTCTGGATACTCCAGCTGACGAGCGGGTCGGTGTCGGTGCGTGACCCGGTGGTCTCCACGGTCAGGTCAGCGGTGGTCTCGGTGCCGGACCGGAAATGGTCCACGGTCCAGCCGGTGAGGCTCTGGTAGGTGACGCTGGCTGTGAGGCTGCCGCTGGTCTCGTCCGGCAGGTCCACCGTGGCATTCAGCCATGGGGCGAGGGCGCCTTTCCCCCAGTCGGGCTGGCCCTGGTAGAAGGATCCGGCCGCGCCGATCGGCCGCAGCGGCTGTCCACCAGAGGCGACCTCGGAGCCCTGGCGGGCGTCCTTGCCGTCGGTCAGCGGCCAGTACGCCAGCGGGCCATGGAACTCGATGAAGCGGCGCAGGGAGTCCTTCAGCGGCGGCGTGCCTTGCCCGAGACGGCGGAGAATGCCCGCCGCCTCGATGGGCACCCACACATCCATGCCGGACGTGGTCCACCGTGGCGGCCAAGCGCTGACTTCCCCCACGAAGCGGCGGGAGACGGTGCCGCCTGCGGTGGTGATGTTGATCCGCAAAGGCGTGTTGCGGCCCAGGAGCCCGTAGTACGGCGACATGGGGTTGCGCGGGGAGTAGCGACCGCTCCCGTTGTTGATCGTCAGCGTGCACCTCCCAGCGTCCACGCGCGCCCCCTCATCCGCTCGCCCGCGGGTAATGGTGATCCGATCGCGCAGGTAGACGTCTCCCGTGATGTTCACCCAGGCGCCGCCGAGGAAGAGTTCGATGACCGCGCCGAGCGGGTCTTCCGGGAACGCCACAGGACACCCCCATTTAGTTGCCGAACGCGATCTGTACGTTGCCCCGGCCCTCGACGCGCACCATCTTGCGGATCATGCGCTTGAGGTCGCTGTCGCCGCCGGTGACGTCGAAGACCACCCGCACTGCCGCCGGAGATCCTGCGCGGCCGGGCGCAGTGGGCTCGGCGGCGGCGGGTGTCCGGGGAGCGTTGAGGGCGGCAAGGGAGCTGCCGGGCGTGAGCGCCAGGTGGTCGTGTGCCGCCTGCGCGAGCTGCTGGGCCGCTGTGCGTACGCGGTCCTGCTGCTGGTCGATGCCGGCCGCGAGCCCCTCGGCGATGGACTGGCCGCTGTACAGCGTCCAGCCGCGGCCCGAGAACGGCCCCTCCTTCGCGGGGCTGAACGGGAGCAAGTTGCGTGCCTTCTTCAGCACGCCGCCGACGGCGTCGGCCACGCTACTCGCCATGTGCTTGATGCCGTTGATGAAGCCCTTGATCAGGGCCACTCCGCTATTCCAGAGCGTGCGGCCGAGGTCGCCGAGCGCGGCTTTCGCCCGCCCGGGCAGGCCCTTGACCCAGTTGACCGCGTCGGTGATCTTGCTGCGGATCCCGGAGACGAGCCGCCCACCGGCCGAGACGGCGCTGTTCCACAGTTTGCCGCCCAGCGAGGCGATGGCGCCGATCACGCGTCCCGGGAAGGCCTTCAGCCAGTCGAGCAGTGCGGTCCACTTGGCGATGGCCCAGTCTTTCGCGGCCCCGAACCACTCGGCGATCTTTCCAGGGAGTTCGGCGAACCAGTTGATCGCGGCCTTGATGCCGTCGACCGCTGTGGAGATCGCGTTTTGCACGGCCGCCCAGACGGCCTTGACGATGTCGCGGAAGGTTTCGCTTTTCTGCCAGGCGACGATGATGATCGCGATGAGGCCGACGATCAGGCCGACGACCAACGCGATCGGGTTGATCGCCAGCGCACCGTTCAGCATCAGCTGCGCGAGCGCCCACCCGCGCGTCACGGCCCCGGCGATCGCCACATACAGGCCGTACGCCTTCACCCCCAGCGCGATGGCGGTGAAGCCCAGCGCGATTGCCGTGAGCACGCCTGGCGGCACTGCGTTGATGGTCTCAGCGAGCCACGTTGCGATCTGCGCTGTCGCTCCGATCAGCGGGGACAGCGCCAGGAAGATCTGGAGGGCTGCTGTAGCCAGCGTGCCGAACGTGTCCGCGCCCTCGTCGGCGAGCTCGATGAAGCGGGAGAACTCGTCACTGCCCTGGAGTCCCGTGGCCCAGTTGGCGAAGGCCTCGGACATGCCTACCAAGCCGCCCTCGACGCCCTCGCTGGTGGGGAGGAACGACTGGAGCAGTCCGGCGAACCCGATCGCCAGGTTCTTGATCACGGTGAGGAAGTTGGACAGCGCAGGTCCGGCGGCCTTCGCCATGTCTGCCGCCCACTGCTTGAAGTCAGCGGACTTCACCCCGGCGGCGACATCGTCAAGGAAGTCGCCGATTGCCCCGGCCGCGGCCTTCACGAACGGGGTCAACGCAGGCAACAGATCGCGGAGGATCTGGATGCCCTTGGTGAACAGCGGCATCGTGGTGCCGCTCATCTCGTCGGACCACTGCTTGTAGTCCTTCTTGAGCCCCACGAACTCCTTTGCAGTCGCTTGCGTCGCCGGAGGCAACCGGTTCAGCGCGTCCGTGTACGCCTGCTGCTTCTCCGCCGCATCAGCGGCGCCCTCGGCCGCCGCCTTCTCCGCCTCGGCCGCCAGGTCCGCAACCTCTGTCACCGCCTCCATCTGCGGCTGAGCCGCCAAGCTGAAAGCCTTGACCGCAAGCCCGGCCGCCGCCGCCCCGGACGCCAGACTCGCGAACGCCACCACAGCGGCCGCCACCGCGGGCACTCCTACCCCCACCGCGGCGATCGCCGGACCCACCCGACGCACCGCCTGGGCAGCAAGGTCGGCATGCCTGCGGATCCCGTCGGACAGGCCCCGGCCAGCCGCGTCCCCGTCGGCCACGAACCGGCCGCGCAGGTCCCGCAACCTGCCGTCGGCGTCGCGCTGGAGGCCGCGCAGGCGCAGGGCGGCGTTGTCCAGGCCGCGCCTCCAGCCGGAGTCATCGGCCCGGATGAAGCCGATGAGCTCGCCGATGGACAGCGCCATGCCGCACCTCCGTCTCTGTGGGTCGAAGGTGCGTGGGAGGTCAGCGCTTCGTGCTCGAAGGCTCCGGGGGCGCGAAGTGGCGGGAGGTGCGGGACTCGGCCGACAGCAGGCCGAGGATCCGCAGGCGCAGCCACCGCCACGAGCGGCTACGGAGGATGCCGGGGGTGCCGATGTCGATGCCGTAGACCTCGTGCAGGTCGCACTCGATCAGGGGCCACTGCTCCAGCAGCATGCCCCAGGTCAGGTCGTCGCGGCCTTGCGGCTTTTCCCGGTACCCTTCCGGCCGCTCGTACCACTCGTAGAGCCCCGTCGCTTCGTCGCGCTCGCCGCAG
>NZ_JBSFMM010000261.1:0-14796 GCF_053599555.1 Streptomyces sp. NPDC000941 | reverse complement strand
GCCCATGTACATGGCGATCTCCTCGACGCAGCCCAGGCGGGTGCCCTGGCGGTGCGCCGCTCGAGCTGCGCTTCGTGGTGCCGACCGGGGCCGGCACCGCCCCGCTGGGCAAGGTCAGCGCGCGCATCGCGCGGATGCTGGAGGGGATCGGCGTCCGCACCAAGATCACCAAGGTCTCGGGCAGCGGCTACTTCAAGGACCACATCGCCTCCGGCAACTACGACCTGGCCCTCTACTCCTGGCCCGCCAGCGCCTACCCCGCCACCGACGCCCGCCCGATCTACGCCAAGCCGCAGCCCGCTGCCGACGGCTCGCTGGTCGTCGAGCAGAACTACACCCGGGTGGGCACGGACCAGATCGACCAGCTCTTCGACGAGGCCGTCGCCGAGCTGGACTCCGGCTCCTCCCGGACCCTGGTCAGCCGCGCGGACGCGCGCATCTGGGCGGCGGCCGGGTCCATCCCGCTCTACCAGCGCCCCCAGCTGGTCGCGGCCGGAAAGAAGGTGGTCAACGCGGGCGCCTTCGGCTTCGCCACTCCGCGCTACCAGGACATCGGCTTCCGGAAGTAACCCTCAGGACTGCCTCAACTCCCTTGTCCGGTACGCCGATCGACGTGAAGCATGACGAGCGATCACGACACCGGACACATGGGGGAGGACGGTATGAAGCACGGATTGACCACGGCGCTCGCGGCCGTAGCGATCATGGCGGGGGCCGCGGGCTGTACGTCGGGCGGCTCCGACGGGGCCGCCCGCGGCGCCGCCCAGAACATCGCGGCCAAAAAGGCGTGCGCCGACGGCACGTACACCTGGCTGAACGTCTCCCGGCACCCGGTGGTGAACGCCATGGCGGTCACCACACAGAAGAGCGGCCACAAGGTCAGTACCCGTGGCGTCAAGCCGGTGGCCCGCTACACCGTCTCCGTCCGCGCCGAGGGCGCCGCCCTGCCCGCGAAGCAGGTGATCCGCGGTCTCGCCCAACACCTGAAGCCGACCCTCGGCGACGCGTTCACCCTGGTCGACCGGACTGGGCGAACGACCACGCACGACAAGCACGACTCCTACGGTGTGCGGACCGCCAAGACGTCCGGCCGCTATGTCACGGCCACCGCGTACGACCTGGTCGAGGCCGATTTCCGGTATGCCTGCGGCGACAAGACGGTCGGCTCCGGCCATGTGGTGTCGTGGGACCCCACCGAAGCCGAGATCATCCTGGAGTGCGGCGAGAAGCTCTCCAAGGAGGCGAGCGACGACTCGCGCGAGGCCGCCCGCCTGGGCTGTCGCGAGGGCGACCCCGCGCGCGCCTGAGTCCGGTCCCTCGGCCCGGTACGGGCGGGGCGGGCGTTACCGCCCCGTCCACGTACCATGGGGTGAGGCCGTGGCGTGATCTGCCCGGCAGGCGGGCGTGCCGGACGGTGCGCCGCCATCCACGATTCCGGGAGAAGCGCCGCAGTGCCCACGCGCCACGACATCCGTAACGTTGCCATCGTCGCCCACGTCGACCACGGCAAGACGACCCTCGTCGATGCCATGCTCAAGCAGGCCGGCGCGTTCGCCGCCCACCAGCACGTGGACGACCGGGTCATGGACTCCAACGACCTGGAGCGCGAGAAGGGCATCACCATTCTCGCCAAGAACACCGCCGTCAAGTACCACCCGGCGGACGGCGGGGACCCCGTCACCATCAACATCATCGACACCCCCGGCCACGCCGACTTCGGCGGTGAGGTCGAGCGCGGTCTGTCCATGGTCGACGCGGTGGTGCTGCTGGTGGACGCCTCCGAGGGCCCGCTGCCGCAGACCCGCTTCGTGCTGCGCAAGGCGCTGCAGGCCAAGCTGCCGGTCATCCTGTGCATCAACAAGACCGACCGCCCGGACGCCCGGATCGACGCGGTCGTCAACGAGACGTACGACCTCTTCCTGGATCTGGACGCGACCGAGGAGCAGATCGAGTTCCCGATCGTCTACGCCTGCGCCCGCGACGGCGTGGCCTCGCTGAACAAGCCGGAGGACGGCACCGTCCCGGCCGACAGCGACAGTCTGCAGCCCTTCTTCTCCACCCTCCTGACCACCATCCCGGCCCCCGAGTACGACGCCAGCGCCCCCCTCCAGGCCCATGTCACCAACCTGGACGCGGACAACTTCCTCGGCCGTATCGCGCTGCTCCGCGTCGAGCAGGGCGAGCTGAAGAAGGGGCAGACCGTCGCCTGGATCAAGCGTGACGGCTCGATTTCCAACGTCCGGATCACCGAGCTGCTGATGACCGAGGCGCTGACCCGTAAGCCCGCCGAGGTGGCCGGGCCCGGTGACATCTGCGCGGTCGCGGGCATCCCGGAGATCATGATCGGCGAGACCCTGGCCGACCCCGAGAACCCGATCGCACTCCCGCTGATCACGGTCGACGAGCCGGCCATCTCGATGACCATCGGGACCAATACCTCGCCGCTGGTCGGCAAGGGCGGCAAGGGCCACAAGGTCACCGCCCGGATGGTCAAGGACCGGCTCGACAAGGAGCTGGTCGGCAACGTCTCGCTGCGCGTACTGCCGACCGAGCGCCCGGATGCCTGGGAGGTCCAGGGCCGTGGCGAGCTGGCGCTGGCGATCCTGGTGGAGACCATGCGCCGCGAGGGCCACGAGCTGACTGTCGGCAAGCCGCAGGTGGTCACCAAGGAGATCGACGGCAAGGTCCACGAGCCGGTCGAGCGGATGACCATCGACAGCCCGGAGGAGCACCTGGGCGCCATCACTCAGCTGATGGCGTCGCGCAAGGGCCGTATGGAGACGATGACCAACCACGGCTCCGGATGGGTCCGGATGGAGTTCGTCGTCCCCGCCCGCGGTCTGATCGGCTTCCGTACGGAGTTCCTGACCGACACCCGCGGCACCGGTATCGCACACTCCATCTTCGAGGGCCACGAGCCGTGGTTCGGCGAGCTGCGCACCCGTAACAGCGGCTCGCTGGTGGCCGACCGCTCGGGCGCGGTGACCGCCTTCGCGATGACCAACCTCCAGGAGCGCGGCACGCTGTTCGTCTCCCCGGGCACCGAGGTGTACGAGGGCATGATCGTCGGCGAGAACTCCCGCTCCGACGACATGGACGTGAACATCACCAAGGAGAAGAAGCTCACCAATATGCGGTCCTCGACGGCGGATGTGACCGAGTCCCTGGTCCCGCCGCGGATGCTCTCGCTGGAGCAGTCCCTGGAGTTCTGCCGCGACGACGAGTGCGTCGAGGTGACGCCGGAGACGGTCCGTATCCGCAAGCTGGTGCTGGACCACAAGGACCGCGCCCGCACCGCCGCCCGCGCGAAGCGCTAACACAAAAGCACCAGCAAAAGTAATACCGGCCGATTACCTGGCGTAATCGGCCGGTATGGCGTCCTGCATATGCCAAGAGCCCGGAATTCCTGCCCACGAAGGGCGGGGTCCGGGCTCTTGCCATGTCAACAAGATGTCAGTCAAGCCCTTATTCGGCGATCATCGTCCGATTATCGGTGACTGCACTCCGCATGATGTGTTAACAGTCCGTTTCGCGTGTGTCTGTCTGCGGCAGATTTGTCCGGATTTCGAAGCTCCGCGCGTAGATCTCGTGACCAAAGCGAGACCCTTTAAGTGTGGTTTACGGGACTGTCGTGCTCAATTATTGGGTCCGTTGGGCTCGGGTCGATGGGTCACGCGCTGTGGGGAGCGCCGCCCTACGAGCACACGGGGGGTTCCGGTCCCGTTCGCTGT
Source organism: Streptomyces sp. NPDC000941 (assembly GCF_053599555.1). Lineage (NCBI taxonomy): Bacteria > Bacillati > Actinomycetota > Actinomycetes > Kitasatosporales > Streptomycetaceae > Streptomyces > Streptomyces sp. NPDC000941. The sequence continues at coordinate 11,065 of NZ_JBSFMM010000261.1, read as the reverse complement.
CAGGGGTGTCAGCGTGTCTCCGGTTGCCCCTTTCTGTAGTGACAGTGGACTCATGAGGAGGAGCCCCATGCGTGGTGCCAAGAGCGCCAAGTGGGTTGCCATAGCCGGCGTCGTCTCTCTCGCTGCCACCGCGTGCGGTGGTGGCGACGACAAGGGCAGCGACAATGCCAACAAGAAGATCGATCCCAAGGGGATCGTCAGCTACGCCAACGGTGAGCCGCAGAACTCGCTGATGCCGGCCAACACCATGGAGGCGTACGGCAGCGTCGTTATCGACTCCCTCTTCACGGGCCTTGTCGGCTACGACAAGTCCGGCAACATCACGTACGAGAACGCCGAGTCGGTCACGCCGAACGGCGACAACAGCGTGTGGACCGTCAAGCTGAAGCCGGGGTGGACGTTCCACAACGGTGAGAAGGTCACGGCCAAGTCCTACGTGGACACCTGGAACTGGGACGCCAACCCGGCCAATGGCATGCAGAACAGTGCCTGGTACCGCGACATCGAGGGGTACGACAAGGTCCACCCGGAGAAGGGCAAGGCCAAGGCCACGACCATGTCCGGGCTGAAGGTCGTCGACGACAACAGCTTCACCATCAAGCTGTCGAACCCGATCCCGTACTTCGCGTACAAGCTCGCCTACTCCTCCTTCTACCCGCTGCCCTCGGGCGCGCTGAAGGACCCGAAGAAGTTCGGCGAGAGCCCGGTCGGTAACGGTCCGTACAAGTTCAAGAGCTGGGAGCACAAGAAGTCGATCCAGGTCTCCGCCTGGGACGGCTACAAGGGTGACACCAAGCCGAAGAACGGCGGCATCAACTTCAAGGCGTACACGTCGCCGCAGGCCGCGTACAACGACCTGCGCTCGGACAACGTCGACAGCATGCCGCTGGTGCCGGACAGCGAGCTCGCCAACTACAAGCAGGACTTCGGCGACCGCGCGATCAACACCGACTTCTCCGCGCTCAACACGATCAACCCTGCCTTCTACACGAAGCAGTGGAAGAACATCGACGTCAAGGTCATCCAGGGCCTGTCGATGGCGATCGACCGCCCCACCATCGCCAAGACCACCTTCTTCGGCAACCGTGAGCCGGCCACCGGCTGGGTCGCCAAGGGCGTGAAGGGCTACCAGGCCGACGCGTGCGGTGAGTACTGCAAGTTCAACCCGGACAAGGCGAAGCAGCTCATCAAGGAAGGCGGCGGCGTCCCGGGCAACAAGATCTCGATCCAGTACAACGCCGACCAGCCGCACAAGGGCTGGGTCACCGCGGTCTGCAACAGCATCACCAAGGTGACCGGCGTGAAGTGCGTGGGCGACCCGACCACCGACTTCCAGGCCGACACCGAGATCCGTGACCAGAAGAAGGTCAAGTCGATCTACCGCTCCGGCTGGGTGCTCGACTACCCGTTCAACGGCAACTTCCTCGCCGACCTGTACGGCACGGGCGTGGACGGCAACAAGGGCGACTTCTCCGACCCGAAGTTCGACTCGCTGGTGAAGAAGGCCGACCGGGCCAAGACGGTTGACGACTCGGCGAAGCTGTACCAGGACGCCGAGAAGGAACTGCAGAACACGATGCCTGGCATCCCCACGTTCTACAACAAGGTCAACTCGGCCTACTCGAACAACGTGAAGAAGATCGAGTTCGACCAGGCCGGCGACCCCATCCTGTGGAACGTCGAGGTCTTCAAGAAGTAAGTCGCTAACGGAGCATTGCGCCCCGCAGCGGCGCCCGGTGATACCGGGCGCCGCTGCGGGCGGCTCCGGATTGGACGGAGGCACCTATGGGGCGCTACGTCGCGAGGCGACTGCTCCAGATGATCCCGGTGTTCATCGGGACGACGCTGTTGATCTTCCTCATGGTCAACGTGCTACCCGGCGACCCTGTACGGGCGCTGTGGGGGGACAAGCCGCCGGACCCTGCGCAGGTCGCGCAGATCCGGCACGACCGAGGGCTGGACCTTCCGCTGTGGAAGCAGTACCTGCACTACATGTGGGGTCTGCTCCAGGGAGACTTCGGTCGGACCATCGCCGGTAACCGGCCGGTCCTCGACGAGATCACGCGGGCGTTCCCGGTGTCAATGCGGCTCGCCGCCATGGCCTGGACCTTCGAGCTCGTCGTCGGTATCACCCTGGGCGTCATCGCCGGCATCCGGCTCGGCAAGATCGTTGACACCGCTGTCACGCTGTTCACCCTGGTGGTCATCTCCGTCCCGATCTTCGTCATCGGTCTGGTTTGCCAGCTGTACTTCGGAAACGACCTCGGATGGATCACACCGACCGTCCAGGACTCCACCAACTTCAGTCAGCTGATGGTCCCGGCCCTGGTGCTCGGCATGGTCGGCCTCGCGTACGTGGCCCGGCTGACCCGCACCTCGATCGCGGAGAACCGGTCCGCCGACTACATCCGCACGGCTACCGCCAAGGGTCTGCCGCGCAGGCGGATCATCACGGTGCACCTGCTGCGCAACTCGCTGATCCCCGTGGTCACCTACCTCGGCACCGACATCGGCAGCCTCATGGCCGGCGCCGTCGTGACGGAGGGCATCTTCAATGTGACCGGCGTCGGCAACCTGCTCTTCGAGGCGCTGGCGCGCCGCGAGGGTGCGGTCATCGTCGGCATCGTCACCGTCCTGGTGCTCGTCTATCTCCTCGCCAGCCTGCTCGTCGACCTGCTCTACGCGGTCCTGGACCCGAGGATTCGTTATGCCTGACCTCACCAAGACCTCGTCCGCGAGCGAGGAAGCCGCCGCGGTCGCCGGGTCCACGCCCGTCACCACGGATGCCGGTCCGGCGCCCGAGAAGCCGCGCAGCCTCGGTGCCGACGCCTGGCGGGGTCTGCGCCGCAATCCGCTGTTCGTGATCTCGGGGCTGCTGGTCCTGCTGGTCCTGGTCGTCGCCGCGTTCCCGGGGCTGTTCACCAGCGCCAGCCCGACCACCGGCGACCAGGCCAACCACTTCCTGGGCAAGCCGAACCTCGGCCATGTCTTCCAGGAGGACTGGTTCGGCTACGACGGCACGGGCCGCAGCCTGTACGCGCGGGTGCTCTACGGCGCTCGCAACTCGATCATCGTCGGCCTCGGCGTGACGATCCTCGTCACCGTCTTCGGCGGTCTGATGGGCATGCTCGCCGGCTACTTCGGCGGGTTCTGGGACAGCCTCATCTCACGTCTGACCGACGTGTTCTTCGGCATCCCGTTCCTGCTCGGCTCGATGGTCGTGCTCAACGCGTTCACCCACCGCACCGTCTGGGTGGTCATGGGCGCGCTGGCCTTCCTGGGCTGGACGCAGATCACCCGTGTCATGCGAGGCGCGGTCATCACGACCAAACACGCGGACTACGTCGTCGCGGCCAAGGCCCTGGGCGCCGGCACCAGGCGGATCCTGTTCCGGCACATCCTGCCGAACGCGATCGCACCGGTGATCGTCGTCGCGACCATCTCGCTCGGCACGTACATCGTCGCCGAGTCGACGCTGTCCTATCTGGGTCTCGGGCTCAGTGACGACTCCATCTCCTGGGGCAGTGACATCTCGGACGGCACCCAGTTCATCCGTAACTTCCCGCACGTACTGCTCTTCCCGGCCGGCGCCCTGAGCATCACCGTGCTGGCGTTCATCATGATGGGTGACGCCGTGCGCGAAGCCCTCGACCCGAAGCTGCGCTGAGGGAGGCGTACGTGACCATCACCGACATGCCTGCGGGCGTCCCCGCGCCCCGCTCGGGCGAGGACAGCGGTGGCAAGCTGCTCGAGGTGCGCGATCTGCACGTCGAGTTCCACACCCGCGACGGCATCGCCAAGGCCGTCAACGGAGTCAACTACAGCGTGGACGCGGGCGAAACCCTCGCCGTGCTCGGTGAGTCCGGCTCCGGAAAGTCCGTGACCGCGCAGGCGATCATGGGCATCCTCGATATGCCCCCGGGCAAGATCCCGCAGGGCGAGATCCTCTTCCGCGGTCAGGACATGCTGAAGATGTCCGGCGAGGAGCGCCGGAAGATCCGCGGCAACAAGATCGCGATGATCTTCCAGGACGCGCTGTCCTCCCTGAACCCGGTGCTCTCCGTCGGCTACCAGCTCGGCGAGATGTTCCGGGTCCACCAGGGCCTGTCCAAGAAGGCGGCCAAGGCCAAGGCCATCGAACTGATGGACCGGGTGCGCATCCCGGCGGCGAAGGAGCGCGTCAGCGACTATCCGCATCAGTTCTCCGGCGGTATGCGCCAGCGCATCATGATCGCGATGGCGCTCGCCCTGGAACCCGATCTGATCATCGCCGACGAGCCCACCACCGCCCTGGACGTGACCGTCCAGGCCCAGGTCATGGAGCTGCTCGCGGAGCTTCAGCGCGAGTACCACATGGGTCTGATCCTGATCACCCACGACCTCGGCGTCGTCGCCGACGTCGCCGACAAGATCGCGGTGATGTACGCGGGCCGGATCGTCGAGACCGCCCCCGTCCATGAGCTCTACAAGCGCCCGGCCCACCCGTACACCCGGGGTCTGCTGGAGTCGATCCCGCGCCTGGACCGCAAGGGCCAGGAGCTCTACGCGATCAAGGGCCTGCCGCCCAACCTGCTCAAGATCCCGACCGGCTGCGCCTTCAACCCGCGCTGCCCCAAGGCGCAGGACATCTGCCGCACCGACGTCCCTGTGCTGGAGCCGGTCACCGAGCAGGACGGCACCCCGCTGCCGGGCCGCGGCAGCGCGTGCCACTTCTGGAAGGAGACGATCCATGGCTGACATCGAGAAGAACGACGAGGCCGTGGACGCCACCCCCGCCGACGCGACCCCCAACGTCACCGAGGTCGAGGTCGTCAAGGCCGCCACCGAGGAGGCGGCCGTCGCCGCCATCGACGCCCCCGTCGAGCGCGGCGAGCCCATCCTCCAGGTACGGAACCTGGTCAAGCACTTCCCGCTGACCCAGGGCATCCTCTTCAAGCGCCATATCGGCGCGGTGAAGGCCGTCGACGGCGTCTCCTTCGACCTCTACCAGGGCGAAACCCTCGGCATCGTAGGCGAGTCCGGCTGCGGCAAGTCGACCGTCGCCAAGCTGCTGATGACCCTGGAGACCGCGACCGCGGGCGAGGTCTTCTACAAGGGCCAGGACATCACCAGGCTGTCCGGCCGCGCCCTCAAGGCCGTCCGGCGCAACATCCAGATGGTGTTCCAGGACCCGTACACCTCGCTGAACCCCCGTATGACGGTGGGCGACATCATCGGGGAGCCCTTCGAGATCCACCCCGAGGTGGCCCCGAAGGGCGACCGCCGCCGGAAGGTCCAGGACCTCCTGGACGTCGTCGGCCTCAACCCCGAGTACATCAACCGCTATCCGCACCAGTTCTCCGGCGGTCAGCGCCAGCGCATCGGCATCGCGCGCGGCCTGGCCCTCAACCCGGAGATCATCATCTGTGATGAGCCGGTCTCCGCGCTGGATGTGTCGGTGCAGGCACAGGTCATCAACCTGATGGAGAAGCTGCAGGACGAGTTCAACCTCTCCTACCTCTTCATCGCCCACGACCTGTCCATCGTGCGCCACATCTCCGACCGCGTCGGCGTGATGTACCTGGGCAAGATGGCCGAGATCGGCACCGACACCGAGATCTACGACCACCCCACCCACCCGTACACCCAGGCCCTGCTCTCCGCGGTCCCGGTCCCCGACCCGGCGTCCCGCGAGGGCCGCGAGCGCATCATCCTCGCCGGCGACGTCCCCTCCCCGGCCAACCCGCCCTCCGGCTGCCGCTTCCGCACCCGCTGCTGGAAGGCCGAGGACCGCTGCGCGAAGGAGATCCCCCTCCTCGCCATCCCCGAGCGCTTCGCGGGCTCGGACTCGCCCGCGGCGCACGAGTCGGCGTGCCACTTCGCGGAGGAGAAGGACGTGGTCCACGCCTAGGGTTTTCTTCTTGGGCCACGACGAGGGCCGCCCGGACCGTGTTGACGGTCCCGGCGGCCCTCGTGGTTGTTCAGGACCCGCCTGATTCGGGCCAATGCTGCACCCGGATGATGAAGACGGTGGTGAAGCGACGGTGCTCCTGGTACCAGACGATCAGTCGGCCCTCCGCGTGGTCGAGTAATCCCGACACCCCGGATTCATGCACCGGTGGGTCACCGAGGTACTTGACGGCAGCGGCGTCGGCCAGCCGCTGAGCAAGCCGCTCCACATCGTGCTTGATCTGGGGGTCGAGTCCGCCGACCACGTTTTCCGTGTCGGGCAGGTACTCCCAGGTCCAATCGCTCACGCGGCGACCTCGCGGCGCGCGGCATCCAATAGCTTTCCGATCTCGGCCGAGGCGCGCCGGGCGTCTTCGATGCTGGGCGCCTCGGCCACGGCCGCCTCCAGTTCGTGCAGCCGCCGAGCCCGGTCCGGGTAGCGCCGCAGCGCCACGAATACCCCCCAGCGGTGGAGGAAGGTGTGCATGGGGACAGTGCTGTCGGTCTGCACCGCCTCCTGCCAGGCGCTGTGGAATTCTTCTTCGAACCGGACAGCCGCGCTGAGATCCAGGGAGCGCACGGCGACGCGCAGCGCCTGCTCGGTCAGCGGCGGCATGGGGAACAGCGGCTCGTCGTGGTGGGAGTCCTCTATGGGCTGAGTGCTCACGGCGCTGTCTCCTCCGGTGTGCCGTAGGCCGTCCAGGCGGGGCGGTCGCTGCAGGCCAATGTTCATCCATTTTGCCCGATCGTGGGCGGCGGAGGGTTGAGCGTGAACCATACGGCCTTGCCGGTGACGCCCGCGTCCTTGTCGGTGTAGTCGTGCACGCCCCACGCGTCCGAGCAGTGCTCGACGAGAGCGAGGCCCCGGCCGTTCTCGTCGTCTGCCCGGGCGGGCACCGGCTGAGGCAGGCCGTCGCCGGAGTCCCATACGGTGACGCGGAAGTCGGGGGGTGCGGGCTCCCAGTCCATGCTGACGTAGGAGTCGGTCTCGGTGTTGCGGTACGCGTTGGTGACCAACTCGGAGACGAGCAGTTCTGCGGTGTCGACGATGCAGTCGAGGCGGGCTGCTTTGAGGACGTGGCGGATGGTGGCCCGGACGACGCCCACGGCGCGGGGGTCGTGGGGGATGAACAGGCCGTAGGACCAGGGCTCTTCGGGCGTGCGCATGTGGCAGCCTCCGGGTGAGTGCCTTCTGTGACTGGCGCCATACGTACGGTATCGACTCGCCGCGTATACGTACAACCCAGTTGGCTGGATGGTGGTTACGGAGTGGACGCATCCGCCTGCACCGCGCAACACTCACCCCAGGTGAAAGGGGAATCCGCATGGGACTCAGGGCCGATCCCACGTATCGACAGCGCCGGTTCGGCGTCGAGGTGCGCAGGCTGCGAGAGGCGGCAGGGCTGACTGTTGGTGAGGCTGCGCAGGTGCTGGGGATGCGCCAACCGCACCTCAGCAACGCCGAAGCGGGCCGGACGAACCTGTCGGAGGAGCGGCTTCGGAAGCTGGCTTGGGCACTCGGCGGTACATATACGTACCCCGTTGACGCCTTGCTGGCCCTGGGACGGGATTCCGGCAAGGGATGGTGGAGCGACTACGGCGCGACTCTCGGCGCGAATCACCTGGACTTGGCCGAGCTGGAAGCCGGGGCCGTCGCCCTGCGCAATTACGAGCTGCTGTTCATCCCAGGGTTGCTGCAGACCTTCGAGTACGCCACCGCTGTCCACAGCAGTGGCTTTTCCCCTGCCGTGAACGAAGTGCGCGAGACGGCCGTCGAGTTCCGGATGCGGCGCCAGCGAGTTCTCACCGGTGACCGGGCCCCGCGGTTGCACGCGATCATCCATGAGGCGGCGCTGCGCGTGCTGTACGGCGGCCGCGCGGTGATGCGCGATCAGCTCCTGCGGCTGATCGAGGTGTCGCGGCTGCCCAACGTGACGATCCAGGTGATCTCGATCGAAGACGAGGGCCGTAGCGCATTCAGCCACCCGTTCCTGCTGATCGAACCGAACGTGGTGGAATTGGGGACGGTGTTGGTCGACCAAGTGGGCAAGGCCCAGTTCCTTGATGACCGTCAATCGGTCGCCGAATACGGGCAGTCGTTCGCCCGGCTGAGCGAGCTGGCCCTGCCGCCCCTTGATGCCGAGGCCGTGCCGGAGACCCGTACAGCGAAGGACTCGCTCGGGCTCATCCAGCACGTCCTGTATCCCCTGCTCTAGGAGAGGTCCGTATGTCCGCGATTCAGTGGCGCAAGTCCAGCTTCAGCACGGGGGACGCTCCCAACTGCGTGGAACTCGCCGCAGACCCCACGGGAACCCCCCACCTCCGCGAGAGCGACGACCCGGAGGTCGTCATAGCCACGACCCCGACCGCGCTCCGCTCGTTCCTGCGGGCGGCGAAGGCTGGGGAGTTCGACCGGATGAGCTAGTGCCCGATGACGGTCACTTCATGACGCAGACCTTGTGGCCCTCAATCCAGACCTTGTAGGTCTTGCCGTTGTGGGTGACCGTCTTGGTCTTGGGCTTCATCTCCTTGCAGTGTTTGCCCGTCATGGTGGGCGAAGGCGTGGGCGATGGGGTCGCGGAAGCGGTACTCGTGGAGGTCACTGCCACTCCACTGGCCAGCAGGGCCGCCGCAGCACCGGTGGCCAAGGTGCGTACGATCGAGTTCCGCATCACTGTCACCTTCTCAGATCGACTCTGAACTGCCTTTATTCAATTCTTCGCTCGCTCTCGGCGAGGGCGCACGTCGATCACACGCGCCGCTGAGCGGCATTCGGCGTGGGCGGGTGTCGCTTTCGTCTCGCGCCTTTGGCGCAAAGAAGGCGGGCTACGGGGAGCGGGGGAGGGGCCGGGGCGCCGTTGCCGTCCGGAGCGCATCGGGCGCCGTGCCGCCTCGTGGATGCTCTGCTCCACCCCATGAGTCCAACCTCCCGAGGCGCCTCCCCCCACCCCCTCTAAAAGAACTGCTTGCCCGGTTACTTGCTCTGCATCAAACGCTTTTCTGCAAGGGGGTGTGGGGGAGCCCCGAACCGGACCGCCTTCCCCCGCTTCCCGTAGCCCGCCATGCCCCGGAGCGCGGCCGTGGGTCACGAGTCCTGCTCGGCTCCAGTCATCAGGGCGAGCAGGCTGTGGGGCGCGTCGTCATCAATCATGATCGTGTAGAAGTCGTCGTCTGATGCCTCTACGGCGGCGGCGCGGGCGAACATGCCCCGTTCGTGGTCGGCGAGCGCGGCCTCCACATCGTCGGGGTACGCGGCGAGGGCTTGGCCGAGCTCGGCGCCGTCCTGCATGGCCAGGTTGGCGCCTTCGCCGTTCGGCGCCCTGAGGTGCGCGGCGTCGCCGAGCAGGGTCACCCCCGGCACGCGGTCCCAGCGGTGCCCGGCCAGCAGTGTGAAGATGGGGCGCAGGACCGGCGGGGTGTCGCTGTCGGTGATCAGGGCGGTGAGTTCAGGGGCCCAGCCGTCGAACTCCTTCACGACCCGTGCGGTCAGGGCTGCGGCATCGGTGGTGCCGAGGCCGGCGAACCAGTCCTGGACCTTCCTCAGCTGCGCATAGGTGTGCAGGGTTCCGCCGCCCTCCCGATGGGCCAGCAGTCCCTTTCCCGGTGCGAGCGCGAACAGCGACCCGGCCCCGACTGCCTTCGCGGAAGCGGGGTGGCGGGTGTCGCTGTCGAACAGGAACGTCTCCACGCTGCAGACGCCGAAGTACTCGGGGGTGGCCTCGGAGAGCAGCGGGCGTACCCGCGACCACGCGCCGTCGGCGCCGATGAGCAGGCTCGCGACGAGCGTCGGGCCGTCGGCGAAGCTCACCTCGTGGCGGCTCTCGCCGAGGTCTCGCACCGCGGTGACCTTGTGCCCCCAGCGGACAGTGCCGGCGGGCAGTGAGTCGAGCAGCAACTGCCGCAGCTTTGCGCGCGGCACTTCGGGGTGTTCGCCGATGCCGTCGTCGGGCAGGTCGAGCAGCACGTTCCCCGCCTGGTCCAGGACCCGGTACGCCTCGCGGCCGGGCAGGATCAGCTTGCGGAACTCCTCGATCAGGCCGGCCGCTTCCAGGGCCGCCTGCCCGTTGTAGGGGTGGATGTCGAGCAGACCTCCCTGGCGGCGGGCGTCCGGCGAGGGCTCCGCCTCGTAGACCGTGGCCGGGATGCCGTGCACGTGCAGCAGGCGGGCCAGCGTCAGACCGCCTAGACCTGCTCCGATGATCGTGACCGGTGTCGTCATGGGTTCCTCCCAAGCCTGCGGGCATTGCGGGGTGCTGCGACGTTCCCGTTGGATCGCCACTCCAAAACGCTAGCACCATGTTGGATCGACGATCCATTCCGTGGGATGCTGGGGACCATGGTGAGGAGAACGGCGAAGGGATCTGCGCGGGCCCCGCGGCGCACGGCCGGCCTGTCGAGAGAGCTGATCATCGAGACCGCGATCGAGCTCTTGGACAGCGGCGGCGAGAAGGCGCTGACGCTGCGCGAGCTCACCGTGCGCCTGAGCACCGGCTACGGAGCGATCTACCACCACGTCGCGGACAAGAGCGATCTACTCGCGACGGCCGCTGACGACGTCATCACCGACGTACTGTCCGGCGCGGTCACCGATGCGGATCCACGCGCTGCTCTGCGCCGCCTCGCCCTGGGCCTGTTCGATGCGATCGACGCACATCCCTGGGTCGGGGCAGAGCTCTCCCGCCAACCGTGGCGGCCCGCACTGCTGGACTTTTACGAGAGCATCGGCCGCTCGCTGGACGCCCTCGACGTCCCCGAAAAAGCGCGCGTCGACGTGGCCGGCACGCTCATGAACTACGTCCTCGGCGTCGCTGCGCAGAACGCCGCGAACGCACGGCTCCGCGCCGGCAGCGACACGGACCGAGAGACCTTCCTGGAGCACGCTGCCGCGCAATGGGCGCAGATCGACCCCGGCCAGTACCCGTTCGTGCACGCGGCGGCGACGCAGCTGCGCGAGCACGACGACCGCGAACAATTCCTCGTCGGAGTCGACATCTTCCTGGCCGGTATCTCAACCCTGCGCTAGAAGAGCGATGCGGCGGCTTGATGATGATCCGCACGCACGGCGGTTTGCGGTGAGTATGAGACAGCGACACGCCGACGCGACGGCGTGTCGCTGTCCCATACTCACCGCAGATCT
>NZ_JBSFMM010000260.1:0-14883 GCF_053599555.1 Streptomyces sp. NPDC000941 | reverse complement strand
GGCCGGCTCGCGGTGGTGGCCGCCGACCGGGCGGTGGACGCGCTGGCGCGGGCGCTGCCCGGCGCCGTCCGCGGCGACCGGCCCGACGCGCTGGACTCCCCGCTGGTGCTGCTGACCGTGGCGCAGGCCAAGGGTCTTGAGTTCGACCGCGCGGTGGTCGCGGACCCGGCCGGGATCTGGTCCCAGTCCCCCAAGGGCGGGCACGATCTGTATGTGGCGATCACGCGGGTGACGCGGCGGCTGACGCTCGTGTACGAGGGCGAGCTGCCCGAAGTGCTCGGGCGGCTCGCCCCGTAACGCCTCGCCCCGTAACGCCTCGGCCCGTAAGGCCACGGCCCGAATCGGCCCCGGCGCAGGTCACATCAGCTCAGGTCAGGTCGAACTCGCCGTCGCGCGCGCCGATGACGAAGGCGCGCCACTCGGCGGGGGAGAAGATCAGGGCGGGGTCCTGCGGCCGGCGGCCATGGCGCATGACGATATAGCCCTCGACAAACGCGATCTCCACATCGCCCAGGCCCTGACTGCTCGACCTCCACTGGGCGGTGGTGAGATCGAGGTCGGGCTTCTCGGCGCTGCCTGCCAGGGGTTGTTCGGTGGTGGTGTCGGCCACGTGGTTGGCTCCTCCCGGATCGTCGTCCCCGCCCCACCCTAGCGATCGCGACCGGCGCCGCACAGGCCGCGAAAGAAGGACGGCACCGCACACGCGGGCGTACGGCGGGACGGCGGCAGACATCGGGCGGGGCCGGCCCGGGACCCGGTCAGCCGGGGCCCGGGACCCCGGTCAGCCGGCCGGAGGTTCGGCCGCCACCAGCCACATCGAGAAGAACTGCGAGCCTCCGCCATAGGCGTGGCCGAGCACCTTGCGCGCGCCCTCCACCTGGTGCTCCCCCGCCTGCCCACGCACCTGGAGCGCGGCCTCGGCGAAGCGGATCATCCCCGAGGCGCCGATGGGGTTGGTGGACAGCACCCCGCCCGACGGGTTGACCGGCAGATCGCCGTCGATCTCCGTCACGCCCGACTCGGTGAGCTTCCAGCCCTCGCCCTCGGCGGCGAAGCCCAGGTTCTCCAGCCACATCGGCTCGTACCAGCTGAACGGCACATACATCTCCACCGCGTCGATCTCGCGGCGCGGATCGGTGATCCCGGCCTGCCGGTAGACATCGGCCGCGCAGTCCTTGCCGGCCCGCGGCGAGACGAAGTCCTTGCCCGCGAAGAGCGTCGGCTCGCTGCGCATGGCGCCGCCGTGCACCCAGGCGGGCGGGGCGGGCGCACGGGCCGCACCGGCCCGGTCGGTGAGCACCATGGCGCAGGCGCCGTCGGAGGACGGGCAGGTCTCCGAGTAGCGGATGGGGTCCCACAGCATTGGAGAAGCCTGCACCTTCTCCAGTGTCAGATCCCGCTCGTGGAGGTGGGCATAGGGGTTGCGCAGGGCGTTGCGGCGGTCCTTGTACGCGACGAGCGAGCCGATGGCGGGCGGGGCGCCGGTCCGCCGCATATAGGCCCGGACGTGGGGGGCGAAGAAGCCGCCCGCCCCGGCCAGCAGCGGCTGTTGGAAGGGGATGGGCAGCGAGAGCCCCCACATGGCGTTGGACTCGGACTGCTTCTCAAAGGCGAGCGTGAGGACGGTGCGGTGGACGCGGGCGGCCACCAGATTCGCGGCGACCAGCGCGGTGGAGCCGCCGACCGAGCCCGCGGTGTGCACCCGCAGCATGGGCTTGCCGACCGCGCCGAGCGCGTCGGCGAGGTAGAGCTCGGGCATCATCACGCCCTCGAAGAAGTCGGGCGCCTTGCCGATGACGACGGCGTCGATGTCCGCCCAGGTCAGTTGGGCGTCTTCGAGGGCGCGTACGGCGGCCTCGCGGACCAGCCCGGCGATCGACACATCCCGGCGGGCGGCGGTGTGCTTGGTCTGACCGACCCCGACGACGGCGATGGGCTCCTTGCTCATACCCCCTCCTCCCGCTCGGTCTTCGCTGCCCGTTCTCCTTCGAGGACCGCCACCAGGTTGTGCTGCAGACACGGCCCGGAGGTGGCGTGTGCGACGGCCCGGTCGGACTCGCCGCGGTGGATACGGGCCGCTGCCTCGCCGAGGCGGATCAGCCCGGCGGCCATCATGGGGTTGGCGGCGAGCGCGCCGCCGGACGGATTGACGCGTACGTCCTCGCCAAGACCCAGCTCGCGGCGGAGGATCACCTCCTGCGAGGTGAACGGCGCGTGCAGTTCGGCGGTGTCGACGGGCGCGGCAGCGTCGTCGAACAGACCGGCGTTGTGCGCGGCCAGCCGGGTCGAGGGGGAGCGGGTGAGGTCCCGTACGCCCAGTGCGTGCGCCTCGATCCGGTGGTCCATGCCGTGGATCCAGGCGGGGCGGGGGCACAGGCGGCGGGCGGTGTCGCCGGCGGCGAGGACGACGGCGGCCGCGCCGTCGCCGATGGGCGGGCAGTCGTGGCGGCGCAGCGGCCGCACCAGGTAGGGGTCCTCGAGCAGCGCGTCCGGGGCGGCGGAGCCGGCCAGTTGGGCGTGCGGGTTGTGTTCCGCGGCGCCGCGGCTGCGCGCGGCGACCCCGGCGAGGGCGCGCTCGTCGGTCGCTCCCTCGTCGATGAGCGCCTGGGCCTGGAGGGCGGCCAGGGACACCGGGTCCGGCCACAGCGGGGCGAGGTAGTAGGGGTCGAGCTGGCGGGTCAGGACGTCGCGCAGCTCCCCCGGCGACGACTTGCCGTAGGAGTAGACGAGCGCGGTCTCGGCCTCCCCGGCCAGCAGCTTGACCCACGCCTCGTACAGCGCCCAGGCGCCGTCCATCTCCACATGCGACTCGGAGATCGGCGGCCAGGCGCCGACGCCGTCGAGCGCCATGGTGAACGAGAAGGCGCGGCCGGCCAGATAGTCGGAGGAGCCGGAGCAGGTGAAGTCGATCTCGCCGGTGCGCAGACCGACCGCGCCGAGCACTTCGTGCAGGACCGGCATCAGCATCTCGACCTCGGAGAGCTCCGCGGACCTGCGCCGGTGGCGGGTCTGCGCGAAGGCCACGATGGCGACGCGCCTCGGGTTCACAGCAGCTCCTTGTATGTGTCGTAGTCCGCGTCGGGTTCGCCGGTGGGGCGGTAGTGGTCGGGGTAGCGCCCGTCCTCGGTCCACACCGGCTCGACGCGCAGGCCCATCCGCACCTGGTCGTAGGGGATGCCGCCGATGCGGCCGTGGAGGGCGAGGTCCGCGCCGTCCAGGGCGATGTGCGCGTAGACGTACGGCACCTCGATATCGAGGTTCTTGGCCTTGATGTTGACGATGCAGAAGGTGGTGACGGTGCCGCGCGGGCCGACCTCGACCTGTTCGGCGGTGGCGACGCCGCAGGTGGGGCAGGCGCCACGGGGCGGGACATACACCTTGCGGCAGGTCGGGCAGCGCTCCCCCACGGTCCGCTGGTCGGCGAGGGCGGCGATGTAGCGGGACGGGGCGCGGCCGGGCGAGTACACGTAGTCCAGGCGGGCGGGCGCCACGATGCTCTGCACGGGATCGGCGAACTCGCCGCTGCGCAAGGCAGGTTCGCTCTGGCTCGGCTCGCTCTCGTACGGTTCGAAGCAGGCGATGTCGGTGATGGCGCCGACCCGCTCCTCGGCCCATCGGATCCGCACCCGCATACCGGTGCGCACGGCGTCGGGGCCTGGTGCGTCGAGGGCGTGGAGCAGGGCGGTGTCGGCGCCGTCGAGCCGCACCAGCACCCAGGCGAAGGGGGTGGTGAGGGGCTGTCCGCGGCGCGGGGCGGGGTTCCAGGCCCAGGTGGTGACGGTGCCCGTGGTGCCGACCTCGACGAGGTCGCGGATCTCCTCGGCGGTAACCGGGTCGTACTCGACGGGGGGCACGAGCACCCGGCCGCCCGCGGTGCGTACGCCGAGCACGGCGCGCTCGCGCAGCCCGGTCAGGAAGGCGCTCTGGACGGGGCCGAGGGAACGGGTGAAGGGAAACTCGACGACCAGAGGGGCGGAAAGCACCTCCGGCGCGGGAGCCGGTGTCATGGTGTGCGTCTCCTTCGTCGCGGCCGGGCGGGAATGATGCGCTCGCGGGGAGGTTGCGCTCAGGCCCGTCGGTAGACCGGCGGTCGCTTCTCCGCGAAGGCCTTCGAGCCCTCCTTCGCGTCGGCGGTGGCGAAGATGGGCCAGCCGCGTTCGAGTTCGGACTTCAGGCCGTCGGCCTCGGTCATCTCCGCCGTCTCGTATACGGACGCCTTGACGGCCTCGACGGCGAGCGGGCCGTTGGCGTTGATCAGCTCGGCGATCTCCAGGGCCGTCTCCAGGGCCGTGCCGTCGGGTACGACCCGGCCGATCAGCCCGATCCGCTCGGCCTCCTCGGCGGTGTACGGCCGCCCGGTCAGCAGCATCTCCAGCGCGTGGGTGCGCGGGACCTGGCGGGCGAGGCGGACGGTGGAGCCGCCGATGGGGAACAGGCCGCGCCTGACCTCGAAGAGTCCGAAGGTGGCGCCGTGGCCCGCGACGCGGATGTCGGTGCCCTGGAGGATTTCGGTGCCGCCCGCGACACAGTGGCCTTCGACGGCGGCGATCACCGGTTTACGCGGCCGGTGATGCCGGAGCATCGCCTTCCAGTGCAGATCGGGGTCGGCCTTGAGCCGGTCCCGGTAGTGCTGTCCGGCCATCCCGTCGCCGCCGGCCAGGGCCTTGAGGTCCATGCCCGCGCAGAAAACCCCGCCGGCCCCGGTGAGTACCACCGACCGGATGTCGTCGTCCTCGTCGGCCTGTGCCCAGCCGTCGTGGAGGCCGACCAGCATCGGCAGCGAGAGCGCGTTCTTGGCCTCCGGACGGTTCAGTGTGAGCACCAGCGTCGCGCCGGCGCGCTCCACCGTCAGGTGTTCGGTCCCGCTTGTCACGGCAGTCCTCCCGTCTCGACCTAGAACAGGTTGCAGGAGGCGCCGGACGACTTCAAGAGAAATCTGATGCTCAGTCAGATTTATTGGCCATGCGCCTTCACATCTCTTCCGGACGGCGCTCCAATGACCGCCAAGGCCGCCCGGTGTCAGGTCAGGAGGAGCCGTGGAGTACAACCTTGCCGACCTGTTCGAGTCGATCGTCGACACGGTGCCCGACAGAGAGGCGCTGGTGTATATCGACCACCCCGGCACCGGGGCAGAGCGGAGGCTGAGCTACGCGCAGCTCGACGCGGCCGCCAACCGGCTCGCCCACCATCTGCGGGACACCGCCGGCATCGCGCCGGGCGAACACGTCGGCCTGCATCTGTACAACGGCGTCGAGTATCTGCAGACCTCCCTCGCCTGTCTGAAGATCCGGGCCGTGCCGGTGAACGTCAACTACCGTTATGTCGAAGAAGAGCTGATCTACCTCTACCGGGATGCCAACCTGGCGGCGCTGGTGTACGACGCGGAGTTCGGCGACCGGGTGGCCGCCGCGCTCCCCCGCACCGACACCCTGCGCCATCTCATCCGGGTCGGCGCGCCGACCGGGGACGGCCCCACCCCCACCCCCGACCCCGCGCCCGTGCCCGCGCCCGTGCCCTTCGAGGAGGCCGAGGCCTCGGGTTCGCCCGAGCGCGACTTCCCGGCGCGCTCGGCCGACGACCGGTTCATCATCTACACCGGTGGCACCACGGGCATGCCCAAGGGCGTGCTGTGGCGGCAGGAGGACCTGTTCTTCTCCGGGCTCGGCGGCGGCGCGCCGACCGGCCGGCCGGTCGACCGGCCCGAGGAGCTGGCGGAGCGGGTGGCGGCGGGCGGCGAGGGCCTGGTGTTCTTCCCCACCCCGCCGCTGATGCACGGCACCTCCACGCTCACCGCCTTCATCGGCTTCAACTTCGGCCAAAAGGTTGTCATCCACCGTAAGTTCGTGCCCGAAGCAGTGCTGCGCACGATCGAGAAGGAGAAGGTCACCAGTGTCTCGCTGGTCGGCGACGCGATGCTGCGCCCCCTGGTGGACGCCCTGGCCGGCCCGCTCAAGGACACCGACTGCTCCTCGCTGTTCAGCGTCAGCAGCTCCGGCGCGGTGCTGTCGGACACCGTACGGGCCCAGTTCGCCGCGCTGGCGCCGCACACCATGCTGCTGAACAACTTCGGCTCCTCGGAGTCCGGTTTCAACGGCACCGCGACCGAGGACGCCGGCCCCCAGAAGGGCTTCCGGCTGCACGTCAACGCCCGTACCTCGGTGGTCGACCCGGCGACGTACCAGCCCGTGGCGCCCGGCGAACCCGGCCGCATCGCCCAGCGCGGCCATGTGCCGCTCGGCTACTACAACGACCCGAAGAAAACCGCCGAGACGTTCTTCGAGGCGGACGGCGAGCGCTGGGTGCTGCTCGGCGATATGGGCACGGTCGACGAGGACGGTGTGATCACGGTCCTGGGACGCGGCTCGCAGTGCATCAACACCGGTGGCGAGAAGGTCTATCCGGAGGAGGTCGAGCAGGCGCTGAAGGCGCATCCGGATGTGTACGACGCGCTGGTGGCGGGCGTACCGGACGAGCGCTGGGGCAGCCGCGTCGCGGCCGTCGTCCAGCCCCGCGAGGGCGCGGCGCCGCTGACCGCCGACGCCGTACGGGCGCACTGTCGCACCCGGCTCGCGGGCTACAAGATCCCCCGTACGGTCGTCTTCAGCGACCACATCCAGCGCTCGCCCAGCGGCAAGGCCGACTACCGCTGGGCGAGGGAGGTCGCGGCGAGCGCCCCGGCCGACTCCTGACCGTGCCGGCGGTAGCCGCCGGGCGCGACCCCGTACTCCCGCTTGAACGCCTTGGCGAAGGCGAATTCCGTGGCATATCCGGTCCGTTCGGCCACCGCGCGCAGCGGCAGCTCCGACTCGCGCAGCAGCCGGGCCGCCACCGTCATCCGCCACCAGGTCAGATACGCGAGCGGCGGCTGCCCGGCGAGCGCCGTGAAGCGCCGGGCGAACGCCGCCCGGGACAGCCCCGCGGCCTGTCCCAGCGTCTCGACGGTCCAGGGGTGGGCGGGGTCGCGGTGGATGGCGCGCAGCGCCTCGGAGACCGCGCGGTCGTGCAGGGCGGCGGCCCATCCGGTGCTCAGGTGGCCGGACCGCTCCTCGTACCAGGCGCGCAGCACGTACAGCAGCAGCATGTCGAGCAGTGAGGTCAGCACGGCGCTCGTGCCGGGGCGCGCCCGCTCCAACTCGCCGCCCAGCAGTTCGACGGCCGAGCGCAACTCGGGGTGGCGGCCGAGCCGGGCCGGGATGTGGAGGGCTTGGGGCAGCTCGCCGAGGAGGGGGTGCGGCCGGGCCCTGTCGAGGAAATAGGCGCCGCAGAGCAACAGCGTGTCCGGGGAGGCAGCTTCTTCGGCGAAGGGACCCGGGAGGGAACCGCCGAACGCGGCCAGTGGGGTGTGGGGGCTGTCGGCGAGGCCGTGTCCGCGCCCGTGCGGCATGAACACCACATCCCCCGGGCCCAGCGCGACCGGCTCGCCGTCGGGCGGCAGCATCCAGCACGTCCCCTGGAGCACGACATGGAAACCCGCGCCCTCGGAGTCGGGGAAGCGCACACCCCAGGAGCCGTGCTTCTCGGTGCGCCCCGCGTGAGGCCGCCCGGTGCGCATGGAGGTGATCGCGTCGCTGAGGACATCCATGCGCGCCACCATATCGGGGCCGCGCCGCACGCGAGACGAATGGACATGTTCCGAATACGGTGAGGCATCGGGAATCTCTCCGGGTCTTCCTACGGTGGATCACAAGCCAGAAGGCACACCCAGAGGAGAACGTTGTGAAGATCGCCGTCTTTGGCGCGAGTGGTTACACCGGCAAGCTCGCGGTCGCGGAGGCGCGGCGCCGCGGTATCGACGTGGTGCTGGTGGGGCGCGGCGCCGAACGGCTGCGCGCCGCCGCGTCGGAGGTCGGGTTCCAGGACGCGGAGCTACGGGTCGCGGAGCTACGAGTCGCGGACGCCGAGGACCACGACGCGCTCGTCGCCGCTTTCCGCGACACCGACGCCGTCGTCAACTGCGCCGGTCCGTTCACCCGGTGGGGAGAGGGCGTGGTGCGCGCCGCCATCGCCGCGGGCAGTCACTATGTCGACATCACGGGCGAACAGCCCTACATCCGGCACATCTTCGACACCTTCGGCGCGGAGGCCGAGCGCGCCGGGGTCGCCGTCCTCCCCGGTGTCACCGATGACGGCCTTCCGAGCGATCTGATCACCGCCTTGACCGCCGCGCACGTGGGCGGCGAGGCAGAGGAGATCGCCATCGCCGTCGACATCGTCAGCGGCGGCGCCTCGCGGGGCACCATCCGCTCGATGGGCGCTCTGCGGGAGACACTGCTCGACGGCGGTCTCGGCTACGAGGACGGGCAGCTGTCACCGGGGGCGACCGCCCGCCGCAAGGAGATCGCGCTGCCCGGCGGATCGGCGCCGACGCCCGTGGTGCGCTTCGCGCTGCCCGCGGTGGTGACCGTGCCCCGCCATGTGCGCACCCGGCAGGTGGAGGGACTGGCCTCCCAGGAGGTGTACGAGCTCTTCACCCGGCTGTCCCCCGAGATGGCCGAGCAGGTACCGGAAGGCCCGACAGCCGCTCAGCGCAAGGCGATGCGGTGGGCCTTCGCGGTGGAGGTGCTGGGCGTCGACGGCCGGCGCGCCCGGGGCGAGGTGCGCGGCTTCGACGCGTACGGCACCACCGCCGTGATCGCCGTCGAGGCGGCCCGACGGCTCGCCGCCGACGGCGCGCCCGCGGGGGTCCTCGCCTCCGCCCAGGCCTTCGACGCCGCCGGGTTCCTCGACTTCCTGGGGGACCACGGCGTCAGCTGGTCCGTAGGCGAGGCGGCACAGGCGTAGCCCCGGGTCCCCGCGGGAGGCCGCTGCGGTCAGCTCCCGTTCGGCGCGCACACCGACGGCAGGGCCCGCTCCAGCGCCACCGAATGCAGCGCGTCCAGCTGTCTGTCGTGGCGCACGCGCAGCGCGGCCACGGTCAGCCGCCCCGTACAGGACCGCTCGGCCCGGGCCCGCTCCGAGTCGGCGACGGCCCGGACCAGCTCGCCGTTGATCCGGTTGATCTCCAGTCGGACCTTGGAGAGGTCGGGGCGTTCAGTGGGCGCCTGGGCGGGGTCGGCCTCCCAGCGGTGGTGCAGGCCGCGCTGGACGAGCTTGTTGGCCTCGATCTGGTCGCGGAAGATCCGCACGGTGGCCTGCGGGTCCGCGCCCAGCGCGCGGGCCTGTTCGGCCACCGCCTCCAGCACCTGCCGCTCCCGCTCCGGGTCGTCGATGGGGCTGTCCGTGCCCCCGCGCGGCGGAGCCGCATATCGATACTTCGCCGCAGCCACCTGATCGGCCGTCAGCAGCCGCTGGGCGGACAGGTCGGCGATCGGCAGCAGCCGCCCGTACGGAGGCGCCGGTACGGAAGCCGAGGCCGGGGCGGAAGCCGAGGCCGGTACGGCGGCGGAAGCGGGCCCAGCCGCGGCCGCGCCGGGCGCAGCCGTGGCCAGCAGCCCCAGGGCCGCGACGGCGGTCAGCGCGTGGCGCAGCGTCCCCTTCAGCATCGGCGTCACTTCTCTGCCTCCAGAAACGGGCGCACCTCGGCCGCAAACTCGTCGGGGCGCGTCTCGTGGACGAGATGCCCCGCGTCGATGGTGACCAGGCGGCAGTCGGGTATCCGCTCGGCCATGTCGGCCAGCAGTTCCTGCGGGATATGGCTGTCCGGGCCGCCGCCGATGAGCAGGGTCGGGGCGGTGATCGCGGAAAGCCCTTCGATCCACCGTGGATCGGGCGCGTTGCGCTGCTCGGTGAACTGGGTCTTCACCGCCCAGTCGAAGACCTGCCGCCCCGCCGGGCGCTCGGGCACCTCCAGCGGCGGGTCCTGGGGCCACAGCGGCGGGGCGTCCTCGATCACCAGCCGCTCGACGAGATCGGGGTGGTGCTGGGCGAGGAGGTAGCCGACCACGCCCCCGTAGGAGTGTCCGACGACCGAGACGCGGGGCAGGCCGAGGGCCGCGAGGAAGCCGACGATGTCGTCGCTCATCCGCTCCAGGGCGTAGTCCCCGGGCCAGTCGCTGGCCCCGTGGCCGCGCAGGTCGAGCGCGTACACCCGCCGGGTGCGGGCGAGTTCGGGGGCGGTTCCCAGCCAGTCGACGCCGTCCGCGCCGAGGCCGGCCAGCAGCAGGACGGGGGGAGCCTCGCGCTCCCCCCAGACCCGGTAGGCCAGCTCGATCCCGTCCACCTCGACGGTGTCAAGTGTGTGCATAGGGCAGAGGCTACCCGCGTCACATCGCTCGCTCACGCCCTTCCCAATACGGCTCGCGCAGCCGCCTTTTGTAGAGCTTGCCGTTGGGGTCCCGCGGCATCTCGGTGACGAAGTCGACCGACTTGGGACGTTTGTATCCGGCCAGCCGCCCCTCGCAGTGGTCCAGCAGCTCCCGCTCCAGCTCGGGCCCCGGCTCATGTCCCGGGGCGGGCTCCACGACCGCCTTGACCGCCTCGCCCCAGTCGTCGTGCGGGATGCCGAAGGCCGCGGCGTCGGCGACGGCGGGATGGGTGAGGAGTTCGGCCTCGATCTCGGCCGGGTAGATATTGACGCCGCCGGAGATGATCAGGTCGATCTTGCGGTCGCGGAGGTAGAGATAGCCGTCCTCGTCGAGCAGTCCGAGGTCGCCGACCGTGAAGAAGTCGCCGATGCGGTTCTTGCGGGTCTTGGCCTCGTCCTTGTGGTACGCGAAGCCGCCGGTGCTCATCCGCATGTAGACGGTGCCGAGTTCACCGGCCGGGAGCCGGTTGGCGTCGTCGTCGAAGATGGCCAGTTCGCTGATCGGCCAGGGCTTGCCGACGGTCCCCGGCTTCTTGAGCCAGTCCTCGGCGGTGGCGAAGGCGCCGCCGCCCTCGCTGGCCGCGTAGTACTCCTCGACACAGCCGCCCCACCAGTCGATCATGGCGCGCTTGACGTGGTCGGGGCAGGGCGCGGCCCCGTGGATGGCGTGGCGCATCGAGGACACGTCGTAGCGCCCCCTGACCTCTTCGGGCAGCGCCAGCAGCCGGTGGAACTGGGTGGGGACCATATGGGTGTGTGTGCAGCGGTACGCGTCGATGAGGCGCAGCATCTCCTCGGGCGTCCACTTGTCCATGAGGACCAGCCGGTGGCCGATGTGCAGGGAGGAGGAGGCGAACTGGAGCACCGCGGTGTGGTAGAGCGGTGAGCACACCAGATGGACGTTGTCGGGCTCCTCGTCGCGGGGTTTGATCCCGAAGAAGCGCAGAAAGCCGCCGAGATGGGCGTTCTCGGGCAGGACTCCGGGCAGCGCGCGCCGGATGCCGCGCGGGCGGCCCGTCGTACCGGAGGTGTAGTTCATCACCCAGCCCACCTCGCGGTCGGCGGGCGGCTGATCGGACTGTCCCGCCGGCAGTTCGGCGTACGGGCGGAAGCCGGCGACCTCGCCGACCGCGTAGCGATGGGTGGCGGGCAGCCCGGCCTCGTCGGCGGCCAGGGTGGCCTGTTCACCGAAGCGTTCATGGGCGATCAGCACCTTGGCGCCGGAGTCGGAGACGATCCAGGCGATCTCCGGGCCGACCAGGTGGTGGTTGACGGGCACCAGATAGAGCCCGGCCTGGGTGGCGGCGAGCGCGGCGGTGAAGAACTCGACGCCGTTGGGCAGCACCACCGCGAAGGCGTCGCCCCGCCGCAGCCCCGCGGCGCGCAGCCCGCCGATGAGCTGGTTGCAGGCGGCGTGCAGCCGGGCGGCGGTCCACTCCTCGCCGTCCGGGGCGATCAGGACGGTGCGGTCGGGTTCGAGCGCGGCCTGGGCCCAGAAGCCGTTGGGTGTACGGGACATGGCGGTCCTCCGGTCCTCCATCTGTCGCCGTGGGCTCAGGCCCGTCCGGCGATACGGTTGACGCGGTCGATGGCGCGTTCGAAGCCGCGGGTCAGATCGTCGAAGACGGCCTGCACCGGGCGTTTGGCGTCCATCCGGCCGACGATCTGCCCGACCGGCGTGCCGAGCAGCGGCTCCACCTCGTACTTCTGGATGCGCGAGACGGCCTCGGCCACCAGCAGGCCCTGCAGCGGCATCGGCAGCGGGTCCGGGCCCTCGGGGGCCTCCCAGGCGTCGGTCCATTCGGTGCGCAGCTGCCGGGCGGGCTTGCCGGTGAGGGCGCGGGAGCGGACGGTGTCGCCGGACCCGGCCGCGAGCAGCTTCTGGGTGAGCGCGGGCGAGGTGAGCGCGGCCTCGTCGGTGGTGAGCCAGATGGAGCCGAGCCAGACGCCCTGTGCGCCGAGCGCGAGCCCGGCGGCGACCTGTTCGCCGCTGCCGATGCCGCCGGCCGCGAGTACGGGCAGCGGGTCCACCGCCCGTACCACCTCCGGGGTGAGCACCATGGACGCGATCTCGCCGGTATGGCCGCCCGCCTCGTAGCCCTGCGCGACCACGATGTCGAGCCCCGCGTCCTTGTGGTGGAGCGCGTGGCGCGCGCTGCCCGCGAGGGCGGCGACGAGGATGCCATGGCCGTGGGCGCGCTCGACGACATCGGGGGGCGGCGAGCCGAGGGCGTTGGCCAGGAGCTTGACGGGGTAGTCGAAGGCGACGTCCAGCTGGCTGCGGGCGACGTGCTCCAGCCAGCCGGTGATCCGCCAGCCGGAGGCCTCGCCCTCGGCGAGCTCGGGTACGCCGTGCTTGGCCAGGGTCTCCTGGACGAACCGGCGGTGTCCTTCGGGGATCATCGCCTCGATGTCCGCCTCGGTCACCCCTTCGACCTTCTTCGCGGGCATGACGACATCGACACCGTACGGCTTGCCGTCGGTGTGCTCTTGCATCCAGTCGAGGTCGCGCGCCAGCTCGTCCGCCGCCCCGTAGCGGACCGCGCCGAGCACGCCGAACCCGCCGGCCCGGGTGATCGCGGCGGCCACGGCGGGGAACGGCGTGAAGCCGAAGATGGCGTGCTCGATGCCCAGCCTGTTGCTCAGCTCCGTCTCCATGGGCGGCAGGATGCCGCAGGGCGGCGGACGAAGGAAGAGTTTTTCTGACGCAACGTCAGATTCTTTGACCGTCCGGTTGGCTGCGGTCCGCGTGCGGATCGGGTGCGGATCGGGTGCGGATCGGGTGCGGCCCGAGTGCGGATCGGCTACGGCCCGGGGGCGGCTATCGACCCAGGACCGCCATGGCCGCGTTGTGCCCCGGGATTCCGCTCACCCCGCCGCCGCGTACCGCGCCCGCCCCGCACAGCAGCACATTGGCGTGGCGCGTCTCCACGCCCCAGCGGCCGGTGCCCTCCTGGGCGTACGGGAACGCCAGCTCGCGGTGGAAGATGTTGCCGCCGGGCAGCCGCAGCTCCCGCTCCAGGTCCAGCGGGCTCTTCGCCTCGATACAGGGCATGCCCTCGGAGTCGTACGCCAGACAGTCCGCGATCGGCTCGGCGAGCTCGGCGTCGAGCAGTTCGAGGGTGGCCTCGAGCAGCGTGGCCCGCGTCGTGTCATGGTCCGTGGTGAAGAGCCGTGCGGGGGTCTGCAGCCCGAACAGGGTCAGGGTCTGGTAGCCCTGCCGGACCAGGTCGGGGGCCAGGATCGACGGGTCGGTCAGCGAGTGGCAGTAGATCTCCGAGGGTGGCCGCAGGGGCAGCCCGCCCGCCGCGGCCTGGCCGTAGGCGGCCTCCAGGTCGCCGTAGCCCTCGGCGATGTGGAACGTCCCGGCGAACGCCTCGCGCGGATCGACGTCGGGGTCGCGCAGCGCGGGCAGCCGGCGCAGCAGCATGTTCACCTTGACCTGTGCGCCCTCGGCGGGCGGATCGGGTGACTCGTCGCCCAGCAGCACGGCCAGCTCCTGCGGGGCTGCCCCCACGAGTACGTATCGGGCCCCCACCAGGCCCTCCCCGTCGGCGTCACGGAACATCACCTCCGCGGACTTCCCGTCGGTGGCGACGGCCGTCGCCTCACAGCCGGTGGCGATCCGGGCGCCCGCCGCGAGGGCCGCGTCCCGGAGCGCGTCGGTCAGCGCGCCCATGCCGCCGACCGGCACGTCCCAGTCGCCGGTGCCGCCGCCGATCACGTGGTAGAGGAAGCAGCGATTCTGACGCAGTGACGGATCGTGGGCGTGGCTGAAGGTGCCGATCAGGGCGTCGGTGAGGACCACGCCCCGGACCAGGTCGTCCTCGAACTCCGCCTCGACCGTGTCGCCGAGGGGCCGCTCGAACAGCGCCTGCCAGGCCGTCTCGTCGCCGATCCGCGCGCGCAGCGCCTCGCGCGTGGGCAGCGGTTCGGTGAGGGTCGGGAACACCCGCTCGGCCACGCGCCGGGTCATTCCGTAAAACCGCTGCCAGGACTCGTACTCCCGGTCCGAGCCGGTCAGCCGGGCGAACGACTCACGGGTACGGGCCTCGCCACCGCCCACCAGCAGCCCGGTGGGGCGCCCGCCGCGGACGGTGGGGGTGTACGAGGACACGGTCCGCTTGGCGACGGAGAAGCGCAGCCCGAGGTCGTCCACGATCCGCCGCGGAAGCAGGCTCACCAGATACGAGTAGCGGGAGAGCCGCGCGTCGACCCCGGCGAAGGGGCGCGTGGAGACGGCGGCGCCGCCGGTGTGGTCAAGCCGCTCCATCAGGAGCACCCTGCGGCCGGCGCGGGCGAGATAGGCGGCGGCGACCAGGCCGTTGTGGCCGCCGCCGACGATAACGGCGTCGTACGCGTCGCTGTGAGGCATACCTCCTGAGTAGCACGCGGTGATCGCCGGGGCCAGGACGCGGCGAGGCACGGCTTGGGCGCCGCCGGGCCCGCCGAGCCGAGCCCGGGCAGAAACAGCCGCCGCCCCCGCCGGGCCGGGCCCACTGCGGCGGAGCCGCGCAAGGGCACGGCTCAGCAGCCGCCACCCCCGCCGGACCGGGGCACAGCCGACCCCCGTCGGGGCACGGGCGGCACATCCGAGGCCGTCCGAGGGGCCGTTTGCCCGCCGCGCCGGCCGGGCCCCA